>CAYNTB010000031.1:6047-11303 GCA_964399905.1 uncultured Bacteroidales bacterium
AAACGATCAGATATCATTGCCCTGACACCGGCCGAATTGGAACTCTCAAATACGTTCTCAGAAAACAAAGGGAAATTGCCATGGCCATCCGAACGCGGAATAATTTCAAGCACTTTTGGAGAACATGATCATCCTGTTTTAAAGAATATCAAAATCAAAAACAATGGCATCGATATTTTGACCAATTCAGGCGAAAATGCACGTTCTGTTTTCGACGGAAAAATAATAAGCGTGCGTTCAATTACAAATACAAATAAAGCAATCATCGTGCGGCATGGCGAATATTTTACAGTCTATTCCAATTTAATTGAAGTTTTTGTAAAACCAGGCGATGAAGTAAAAACCAGGCAAAATTTGGGTTTGGTCTATACCAATCAGGCTGAAGCTAAAACTGAATTACATTTTGAAATCTGGAAAGGGAAAGTCTTGTTGAATCCACAGCAATGGGTTATAAAATAGATTCAACACGATCTATTGCATAAACCTTGTTTCAATTACCATTTGTAAAAATACAGGATCGATTTAATTCACCAAGGTATGATTACTGATAAATCCTGGGACTCACTTCACCACGTAGAACCCTCAGTGCATTTATCGCCAAAGCCTTCATTTCATCTTCTCCCGGATAGATAAAAACCGGCCCGAAGAGTTCAACATGATCAATAATATGTTTTGTAAACCATTTATCATGTGCAATTCCGCCTGTAATCAATATTCCATCTACATCACCTTTTAAGACCGCTGCCATGGCCCCAATAGATTTTGCAACCTGGTAAGCCATGGCTGAATAAATCAGTTCAGCATATTTATCGCCCGACTTTACCCTTTGTTCAACTTCATAAGCATTATTGGTGTCAAGAAATGCAACAAGGCCACCATTTCCGGTAATCATCTTCCGAACCTCCTTTTCTGAATATTTGCCGCTAAAACACAAAGCTGTCAAATCTCCAACGGGCAGTGTACCACTTCTTTCCGGAGAAAAAGGTCCTTCACCGTCCAGGCCCTGGTTAACGTCGATAACCCGGCCTCTTTTGTGCGCCCCTACTGTAATTCCCCCTCCTAAATGTGCAACAATTAAATTCAGATCTTCGTACTTTTTCAGAATTTGCTGTGCATGTTGACGTGCCACAGCTTTTTGGTTCAGCGCATGAAAAACCGAGCTGCGTTTAAAAAGCGGGTGCCCACTGATCCGGGCAACTTCCCTGAGCTCATCAACCACAACCGGGTCGGTAATATAGGCCCTGGCATCAGGAAGTGAGTCCGCAATATCTTTGGCAATTAATCCCCCAAGGTTGCTTGCATGTTCACCCATCGGGCTATGAGTGAGATCGGCTATCATGGCTTCATTTACTTCATACACTCCGGATTCGATGGGTTTAACCAATCCTCCGCGGCCAACAATGGCTCGAACATGATCTTCTGAAATTTCAGCCTCATTCAGCTCTTTAACAATTAATTGTTTACGAAATCCCAGTTGATCAACAACCTTATCAGATTTGGCCAATTCCTCAATGCTGTGCTTAATATTCTTAACAAAAATCGGGTCCTCATTATGATACACCGCAATTTTTGTTGAGGTAGAACCAGGGTTTATCGCTAATATTCTAATTTCTTCCATTAATCCTTATTAATCAATGATGATGAATTAAGTGATTGCTGCTGCTAAAGCTATGGATAAAAATTTACTTTTTTCAGAATCCGCCCTTGAAGTAAGAACTATGGGTGCTGTGGCACCCATAATAACGGCAGCGGCACTTGCGCCACCCAAAAAACTCAAAGCTTTGTACAAAATATTTGCACCGTCAATATCAGGACCGAGGATCAAATCAACATCCCCGGCTACATCACTGGTTATATTTTTTAGTTCAGAGGCTTTTTTTGAAACAGCATTGTCAATGGCCAACGGCCCGTCGATAATGCAGCCTTTGATTTGTTTCCGGTAATTCATCATCGAAATGGTGGCTGCATGCATGGTTGCTTCCATTTTGGGATTAACCGTTTCAACTGATCCAACAATGGCAACTTTAGGGTTTGGATTACCAAGCCGGTGAAAAACTTCACTGGCATTTTCGATGATTGCAATTTTTTGTTCCAAATCCGGTGAAACATTCATGGCAGCGTCGGTTACGCCAAGTAATTTATGATAATAAGGTGTTTCAAAAATAGCAACATGACTTAATGTTGATCCTTTTCTGAGTCCATTTTCTTTATCGAGTACACGCTTCATAAGCATACCCGTGCTGACCAGACCTTTCATTAGAATTTCGGCCTCGCCCTGTTTAACCAGTTCTACTGCTACTTTGCAAGCTTCATCTTTATCTTCAATATTTATAATTCGGATTCCTTCCAGCTCGAATTTAATTTTTTGGGCGATAGACCGTATATTTCTTTCATCTCCCACCAGGATCGGATCAATAATGTTTTCGGCTTGTGCATTTTTGATAGCCTCTAATACATGTTCATCTCCGGCCGCTGCTACTGCGATTTTTCGGGTTCTTTTATTCTTTGCAATTTCAATAATTTCCGATAAATGTTTAATCATTCTTTATTTCATTAAAATTCCCAATATTTTTTTTGCAAAAGTATAAAATATATAGAAGCTGCATAAAGGAATTGTGAAATTTATAACAATAATATGACTTAATTTTAGTCACTTTCTCTTTTAAATTGATATATAAACAGATGGTAAAGCAAAGAAAAGAAGAAAATAATGTTTCCTGAAGAAAATATTCATTCATGTCAACCTTTAATGACAGGTGGATATGATGTTTATTTATTTTGTAATTTTGTGGCAGAAATTGATATAAAATGATATCATCAGTTAACTTTAACAGGGAACACAATTTCTTAAACATTAAAGAACGGGACTCTTTTTAGTTTCTTAACAGCCTTCCTTTTACCAAAATTTATTCAAAAAACTTAAAATTTTAATGTTATGGAATTACCATTTGCAGAGTCGTATAAAATAAAAATGGTCGAACCGATCAAAAAAAGTACCCGTATCGAGCGCGAAAAATGGATCAAAGAAGCAAAATATAATCTTTTTAATCTAAGAAGTAACCAGGTTTTTATCGACTTACTTACAGATTCAGGAACCGGTGCCATGAGTGATAAACAATGGTCGGAGATGATGCTGGGGGATGAAAGTTATGCCGGGGCTTCTTCTTATTTTAAAATGAAAACAGCCATAAAAAACATTTTAGGATTCGATTATTTTTTACCAACCCACCAGGGAAGAGCCGCCGAAAATGTTCTTTTTTCAACCATGGTCAAAACGGGTGATTTGGTGCCGGGAAACACCCATTTCGACACCACCAAGGGTCACATCGAATTTCGCAAAGCAACTGCAGTTGATTGCACCATTGATGAAGCATTTCATCCAACGATTGAACATCCTTTTAAAGGGAACCTGGATTTGCTCAAATTGGAAAGTGTTTTAAAAAACAATGCAAGGGAAAGAATACCCCTCATCATTGTTACGGTTACCTGTAATTCTTCGGGCGGGCAACCCGTGAGTATGCAAAACCTGAAAGATGTTCATAAACTCGCATCAAAATATGATATCCCTGTTTTCTTCGATTCCGCTCGTTTTGCCGAGAATGCATATTTCATTAAAACGCGCGAAAAGGGTTATGAAAAGAAGAGTATTAAAGAAATTGTAAGAGAAATGTATCAATATGCCGACGGCATGACCATGAGCAGCAAGAAGGATGCCATCGTAAATATGGGCGGATTTGTCGCTTTTAAGGACGAGGAGCTGTTTAAAAAGGCCAGTGTATACAATATCATGTTTGAAGGTTATTTAACGTATGGGGGCATGTCAGGACGTGATATGAATGCTTTGGCCCAGGGATTGGATGAAGGTACCGAATTCGATTATTTACAAACACGAATCGGGCAGGTAAGCTATTTAGGTGAGAAACTCCGTGAAAATGGAGTTCCTGTTTTGCTTCCTTTTGGGGGCCACGCTATCTTTATTGATGCTAAAGAATTTTTGCATAAAATACCCAAAGAGGAGTTTATTGCCCAAACACTTGCTGTTGAAATTTATTTGGAAGGAGGTGTCAGGACTGTTGAAATTGGAACAATTATGGCCGATCGCGATCCCATAAGCAGGGAAAACAGATATCCGGAACTTGAACTGATCAGAATGGCCATCCCACGACGGGTGTATACCAATAACCACATGGATTATGTGGCGGCCACGGTTAGTAACGTTTTTAAAAAAAGGGAGCAGATTAAATCGGGATATAAAATAGTTTCAGAGGCACCCATTCTAAGACATTTTACCGTTGAACTTGAAAAAATTTAGCGAATTACTTGTTTTATTTATTGTCTATTTTTGTATCCGCTAAAACGTTAAATGATCGATACAAATTATAATGGATAAAACTAAAAAGCTAAATCGCTACAATCGTGTATACGAGCAACTGGAAGTACTCTTAAAAAACAGCTATGATCCTGTTTCGAACCAGGCAACAATTGTTGCCTTGCTTCATGCTAAATTTGACTATTTTTTCTGGACCGGATTTTACAGACTGGTAAACGGTGAATTAATTGTGGGTCCATATCAGGGATCACTGGCCTGTATATTATTGAAAAAAAATACGGGAGTTTGCTGGTCGGCCATTAATAATGCAAAAACTGTTTTGGTTCACAATGTTGAAGAATTCGCCGGTCATATTGCCTGCGACTCAAGATCAAAATCAGAAATTGTGGTTCCGGTGCGAAACAACACCGGCGAAATTGTTTGTGTACTTGATGTGGACAGCAAAGCATTAAATTCTTTTGATGAAGCAGATATTGAAGGTCTTGAAAAAATAGTTCAGTTAATTTATAAAACTTAAATGCTTTGAATACAATTGATTTAATATTAATTGCTTTTTCGATAACAAGTAGTGCCTTTTCCTTGGCCATTGTGTCAAATGTTCAAAAATGCCTGTCCGTTTTTGAAAAAATCAGGCTCATCGCCCTGTTTACGTTCATACCTTTAAGCATGTTATGGCTTGGATATTGGCTGGGGGTGATGATAAGAACGCTTTTAAACTGGAACAATGAATGGATATTGGTGGTGCTTTTAATGATTGTAGGAATACGGATGATGAAACGATCGTATCAATTACTTCCAGAAAACCGAAGCTATCATTACGGGAAATTTAAAGTTATATTTGTTCTGTCAATTGCTTTAGGCCTCCAGGCATCCATCATCGGTATTGGATTTGCTTTTTCTGTTGTTGCGCTGAATTTATTTATGGG
>CAYNTB010000032.1:0-11272 GCA_964399905.1 uncultured Bacteroidales bacterium
GGAAGTGCCACTGATGTTTGGGGAACCATGCCCGGAATTTCGCTGCATACAGAACTCGAACTTTTAAGTAAAATAGGGTTAAAAAACCCACAGATCATTAAAGCACCAACTGTTAATTTTCAATCTGCCTTTAAATGGAATACCGGCAAGATTAAAGAAGGTTTTGAGGCTGATCTTTTGATCCTTGACAAGAATCCATTAAGGGACATTGCAAACCTTAAACTTATCAATACCTTGATTAATAATGGAAAAATTATCGACCGGCAGAAATTATTAAACTAAGACCACGTAAAATGAAGCTTTTCAGAGTGAGCCTGCTCATTTATGTTTTATTGCCCATGCATTTGATTGCCCAAAATGGCCGGATAATCGAGCAGTTTAACTATCATTATGATACCATTAAATCATTGGATGAACGTATTTATATTCCGGAATCAAAACCCAAAATATTATTGCCGGCATATCAGTATTTACAGGAAGTTGAAATGAAAGGATTATTTTATGAAAGTGATGGTTTAAAAGTAAAGGCTTATATGGCATATCCCAAAAAGGACGGCAACTTTCCTGTGATCATTTACAACCGGGGAGGGAACCGTGAATTTGGTGCCATCAATGAATTTAAAATGGCCTTTATACTGGCAAGGGTCGCAAGTTGGGGTTATATTGTAATTGCCAGCCAATATCGTGGAAATGACGGAGGAGAAGGGATGGAAGAATTTGGCGGAAAGGATGTAAATGACATTCTTAATCTAATTCCGTTGATCAATAATCTGCCCAATGCAAGAGCCGGTAAAATTGGAATGTACGGCTGGAGCCGTGGAGGAATGATGAGCCTGTTATCACTGATGAGAACAGATCAGATAAAAGCAGTTGCACTTGGAGGGGCACTTTCAGATCTGCGCATGATGAACGACTCAAGAGGTGGAGAAATGGAAAAATTTGTTTATAGTGAGCTCATGCCGGATTATTATAAACATAAAGATTCCTTGCTGAATGACCGCTCTGCCATAACAATGGTTGACAGAATCTGTAAAACAACGCCAATTTTATTGATGCACGGCACATCCGACTGGCGGGTTGTTCCGGAGGAATCACTGAAACTGGCAGAAGCTTTTCAAAAAGAGAGAATCCCTTACCGGCTTGTAATGTTTGAAGGTGGCGATCACGGCCTCACAGAATTTACCGATGAAGTCAATGAAATGGTCAGGAATTGGTTTGATAAGTATTTGGTCGAAGGTGCTAAGTTACCGGATTTGAATCCACATGGAAATTAATCTTATATTTAATCATAAATTTAATTGTCTATGAATTTTAAAAGAAGAGACTTTTTAAAAGTTGGAGGTATTTCTGCACTCGGCCTTGCAAATTTAAGGTTTTCAACAGCTTTTTCGCAGAACGAAGAAATCGGGCCAGTATCCGACAAGGTAAATTTCATTTACGATGGGTTGAATCTCTCCAGCCAGGAATATGCATCTGTATTGAGCCAACTTACAAAAAAAGGGGAAATAGCCGTCGACTACTATTCGAATGGTGGTGTTGTGGAAGAACTGGAACATAAAATGGCCGAAATCCTTGGAAAAGAAAGTGCCGTATTTATGCCCACCGGAACCATGGCCAACCATATTGCGGTCCGAAACCTGGCAGGTAATAATAAACGGATCATTGTACCAGCCGAAAGTCATTTGTACAACGATTGTGGTGACTGTGCCCAAAACCTGAGCGGCCTGAACCTGATCCCCATCAACAAAGGTGAAGCCGATTTTACATGGGAACAGGTGGAGGAAGTTTTGTCTAAAACAGCATCCGGACGTGTAAAAACCGGCGTAGGAGCCATCCTGATCGAATCGCCTGTGCGGCGAAAAGACAATGCCATGTTTCAATATGATAAGATGGTGGAGGTTTGTGAACAGGCAAGAAAACAAAACATTAAACTACACCTGGATGGTGCCAGAATGTTTAATAACTGTATTCATCTAAATAAAAGCCCTGCTGAAATTGCGTCCTATTTCGATACCGTTTATGTTTCCTTGTATAAAAATTTCAATGCGGCATCCGGAGCAATATTAGCCGGCACCAAGGAGTTTACCAAAGAACTGTTTCATATAAGAAGAATGATGGGTGGCGGAATGCCACAGGTTTGGGCTTTTGCAGCTGTCGCCTTGCACTACCTTCCAACATTTTTGGACGAATATAAAGAAGCTGATAAACATGCAAACCAGTTTTTCGATCTGCTAAACAAAAATGAAAATTTCGAGATTGAAAAAATACAGCATGGGAGCAGTGTAGTTAAGCTCAAGGTGAAAAGTGATGATTTGCCAGGATTCAGAAATAAACTTGAAAAACTGGGAATTTCAATTAATGGTCCGGCAGAAGAATTTCAGGGCTTTAAATTAAAGATCAATCCAAGCATTAACCGTTCGAAACCCGAAAAACTGGCAAAAGCTTTTATCGAAAATCTCTAAAAGAAAAAGGGACCATTCATAAGTGGTCCCATTTCTTTCAAATGCATCTTATTATCACCAACCGTTCACCATATATTAATCATTAATTTTTTTCATAAAGTCCCTGTATACAATGTGTCTCTTTCCATCACTTGCAACATCCTGATTTTAAATCCATCTTCAAGGCAATTCGGGCAATATTTCTCGTTTTCAACGGTAAGGTGTCCGCAACGGTAACATTTACGTTTTTGCTCCACCCTTGATTTAGTAATTAAAAACATAGTTTTATATCTTTTGATCAAAATCATTTTATTCATTCTGTTTGTTGTTGGTGAATAATGTACAAGAATATAAAATGAAATTTTTAATAAAGATAAAACACAAAAAGTGCCTACACATCGGCATATTACCTATTTTTTGAAAAGGATTTGGTCAATCAACAATAAGATGGAATTTCTAATATTGGAAATAAACCCAGCTTTTAATTTCATAACAAACACCTCGTATAAAGCTACTTACACACTAAAGGTTTAATGCGAAGATTATAATCTGCAACATTGCAAAATGCTTATTCTGTAAATTGAAAAGCTAAGACGGTGCTTTTATCAATGGCTTTTTCGTAAATATATGCTGCTGCCGCAACATCTTGTATAGCGGTACCGGTTGCATCATAAATAATGATCTCTTCTTTGGTTTCGCGGCCCTTATTCTTGCCCAAAATGATATCTCCGAGTTCAGCAAAAACATTTTCTTTTTTCATGATGCCTTTTTCGATGGCGTGATGAATTTCGCCCACTTCAACACATTGGTGCAAGATATCGGCAACAACTTTATTTCCCTTCATCAACTGTGGATCCAATTCCTGTTTATCCGGGCTGTCGGCTCCAACTGCTGCTATAAATAATCCTTCATGGGCATATTCTTTTAAAAAATACATTTCCTTTGAAGGGGTGCAACATACCGCAATTTGACTTTCGTGCACTGCATTGGCTAAATTATCAACCTCCACTACTTCAATTCCCAGTTTTTCGCTCATCGAATTAGCATAAATTTTCATACTGGATTTATCCTGGTCGTAGGCAAATACCTTCTTAATATCACGCACCTGCATGATCGATTCCAATTGAATCCGTCCCTGAATTCCACAACCACAAATAGTGACAGTATCTGCATTTTCGAGCGCCAGGTATTTCGCTGCAACAGCAGTTGCAGCACCCGTTCTTTTTATAGTAATATCGCCCGACTCAAAAACGGCTAAGGGAAAGCCATTGTCGCCATCGTGCAAAATGATCAATCCCTGAATATTGGGTAATCCGTTTCTGCTCTTGTTTTTAAAAAAACCGCCATTACTTTTAAGTCCAAAATATACTTTGGGGAGCTTAAGTCCACCAACTTTAACATGAAACTCACCCTCATCCGAGTCAATATGAAGTAAATCAGGTGCTAATATTTGTTTTTCGGCATATAGCCTGAATGCATTTTCAGCAACTGAGATATGTTCTTTAAGTGTTATTAGCGACTGGATATCACTTCTGTTAAAAATTAATGTTTGATTCATTATTCAATCTTTCTTATATTTTATTGCTTAATTATTCTTGCGCTTAACATTTTACCTTCAATTAAAAACTGAACAATATAAATCCCACTTTCAACAGAAGACATCTCGAGTTGATATTGTTGTATATTCATCAATTCTTTCGAAAAATATAATTTCCCGTTTAGGCCAAATACTTTTAATCTGACTGATTTTTGTCTTTCTTCAAATTTAATCGTCAGATTTTCTTTTGTTGGATTCGGATAAATTTTAATGCCATTGTTTTCCAAATCTTCAATACCCAGTGCCTGAATATAAGTTGTGCTCCAAACCGCTGAAGCTTCGTTGTAATTGCCAACAACATCCTGAACAAGATCTGCGTCAACCTGCGCACTCACCACCCCGTCGGCAAGCGGAGTAAGTTTAAAACTAAACTGGGTGTTGCCCGAAATCACAAAGTTATCCTTTGTACCGTTAACAACCGAAATTTTCGATAAATCAAAATCTGTTATTGGTTCACTGAAATTTATCAAAACATCGATGGGTGAAATATTGGTCGGATCTCCAACAGCAGATGACAAGGTGACCGTTGGTTTAATACTGTCCAGTACAATTGAAAAGCTTCCACTTTCATTGCTTGTCACTACCGGATTGTTTGATTTTATCCTTATTTTGTATGCTTCGCCACCGGATGTTGATGAAGGAATTAATCCAACCATTGTACCACCGGTATTTGAGTTGATGCTTCCAATGGCCGTTTCTTCTGTAAAACTGCCGCTTGCATCCGATAGGAATGCTGTAAAAGTGTTGGAAGAAAAATTACCCGTGACGGTATATGGGATGTTTACAATGGCTCCCAAAATTTTTGAAACAACAAAGGGCGATCCACTAATGGTTCCAATATCAATCGAGCTATTGATAAGCCTGATTTCGAACGTATTACTTTCGGAACCCACAAGGACCGGATTGCTCGACTTAACCCTGATCTTATAGGCGGTACCCGATGGCGTATTTGCCGGTATGTTTGCCTGAATCGTTCCGGTATTGCTATCTGAAGTCAGGGTTCCAATGGCTGTTTCACTTGCAAAACTTCCACTTGCATCCGACAAATAGGCGGTATAAACATTTGAGGTAAAAGTACCCGTAGAAGTAAAAGGAACGGAAATGCCTGTTCCCGACAAATTGGTTACATCATAAGGGCCATCGCTAATGGTTCCGGAAGTTATGGATTGGTTTGATGAGTTAACAGCTGTAATTTCTAAATCGTCCAGATAACAATTAATCCCATAGTCTGAAGTAAACAGAAAAGCGATGTATAAGGATGTCAGGTTTTCAGCTCCTTCGGGCAAGACATAAGATTTAGTCACCCAACCCGGATTTGCATTGTTATACCTGATATAGGTTTCCCCGTTATTCCATGATGTACCATCTGTTGACCATTGCACCGTAACACTGTCTTTGTTGCTGTATATCGCACTTTCGCTCCATTTAAAATTGACCGTAATTTCAGATTTTCCTTCGGTTGAATATGCCGGGCTGATCAATCTTACCTGATCTCCACGTTCACAATCGTCAGAATTGAATTTTACCATATGCGAACCTTCAAATGGAACCTGGGTTGGATTTGTTCCTGAAGTTACAAGACTGATTTGAGGAACAATACTTCCACCGTCGAAAACAATCTCCTGAGACCAGCAACCAGGGATGGTAGCTGCATTAAACCCCTCTGATACCGGAAACTCAAAATTACCGTCAACAACTGAAAAACTAACAGCATTCTTTAAACTAACCTCGTCCGATCCTCCATTAATATTAGTTATTTCGGCATTAAAATCATATGACCCGATTGGTGGGATAATTTCGGGAAAAACAATGTTTGTCATCTCTCCATTTGCCAATGATCCCGTCCAGTTTGTAGAAATACTGCTTTCCTCATTAATATTATAAGATGCCGTTAAACTTGTAATATTTGATGATCCGTAATTTTTAATTTTTATTGTGGGAGCAATACTGCTCAGCCCGCAATAAATTTTATTTTCCGGAGAAATAATTTCTTTTATTCCTGCATCCAAATCCGGAACCGGAATCTCTTTTAAATCTGATTGCCATAATCCCCTTCCATAAGTTGCGGCATACAAAATACTATTGTTGGGAACTTCTTCATCGTAATATATTTCCAATTCGGTTACCATTACATTTGGGAGTCCTGAATTAAATAGCACCCAATCGTCGGTTCCGTCTTTAAAATAAACGCCCCGGTCAGTCCCTACATATAAATGATTTTGGGTAAGTGATTGTTTATTTTGAACAATACAAAAGGCTGGCAGGTTTGGTAATCCGGCAGAAATATCGGTCCATGTAGTTCCTCTATCGGTTGATTCATATACATGACTTCCGTTATAACCTCCAATTGTAGCCCAAACCGTATTGGGGTCATATGCATGAACAGCCAAATAAGTTATTCGGGATGGCAGGGTGCCACTTACTTCAGTCCAGTACAAACCACCATTTTTTGTTACCCATAAATTCGATTGATCTGCTACATAAATTACCTGGTTATCAGAAGGGGCAATTGCCATAGATCGAAGATCATTATTGGTATTCATGGTCGAAATTTTAATAAATGAATCCCCTTTATCTGTAGACCTCCACACATCCTGATATCCGACATAGATCGTATTATGATCAACAGGATCAATAATAAAAGGCGTTACCCAATGTCCTTCAAGTGATCCATCGCCAATATTTTCATAAATATCAATGGATGAATTCCAAAGATCGGTTGTCCGGCTGATCTGCCCATTGATATAGGTACCATATTGAATATTATGATCGGTATAATCGATCAGGCATTCCATCCCATCACCACCGGTAACATCATACCAATCTCCGCTATAATATAGCTTTGATCCATTATCCTGAAGTCCGGTCATCACTGTATTTAGTAAGGTAGGCGAAACTCCCAGACGATATATCTGGCTGATGGTCATTCCATTGGTTAAATCTGTCCAGGTTTCTCCACCATTTGAAGTTTTATAGATTCCCCCGTCATTACCCTCAAAAAGAGTGGTCGGGCTCTGAAATTTTAATACATGTTTATCAGCATGAACCTCAGGTGCTCCAACCTTATTATAAGAACCATAATTGGTCCACATATTGTTTATGGTCCAGGTCACTCCTCCGTCTTCTGATTTCCATGTATTTATACCACCTAAATAAAGAACATCAGCGTTTGTAGGAGATACTGATAAAGCAAGGTCATAACCTCCCTGCCCGGAATTATCTCCACTTCCATCACTATAATACCCAAGCAAACTATGATCTGCTCCGTAGGCATCACCGTCGAACACCTCCAGAAATGTATCTCCATTATCTGTCGACTTATAAATTCCTGACAATCCTCCATCATTATTGGCAACCGCAGCATAAACATAGGAAGAATTAGCAGGACTGACAGCCAATTCAATCCTTCGGTCACTTGATCCGAAGTTGTGTTGAACGGTCCAGTTTTGCCCACCATTGAAGGTTCTGGCAATTTTCACGCTATCACTGGCTTTTGTAGCAATATATAAGGTATCCGGATTGGATGGGTGGAACTCCATATCGATGATATAATCTTTGGCATTATAAATTGGAGAACCCCAACTTGCTCCAGCATCAGTTGACTTAAATACAACATTTGCAATTCCGGCATAAAGCACAGAATTATTGGTTGGATGAATGCGTAAAAACCCGGACAAATATCCATCTCCGGCATTAAATGACAATGCTGAAGACCAGGATGCACCCCCGTTGGTTGATTTCAGAATCCCGATTGTATTGTTATCTCCGTTGTTTCCTCCGCCTAATGTATGAGCAGACCCTCCATCCCTGTCGCCTGTAGCAATATAAATAGTATTGGAAGTTTCATAATCAGACGGAATCGCAATATCGCTTACTCCCAATATATCATTATTATCGGTTAATGGAAACCAGGTAGATCCATTGTCTGTTGTTTTCCATAATCCGCCACTGGGCGATCCGACCCAATAGGTATTTGTATCGGATGGATGAAATGAAATACAATTGATCCGCCCGATACCGGCATAACCTCCGTCCGATGCGACGGGGCCCACACTGGTCCATGATCCGGTTGAACTTTTTAACTGGGAATAATCCGGTGAAGCTTTATATTTCTCCCATTGTTCGGCTGTTGAAGTTGTCGGAAATTCTCCGGTAGTAACATCAATCCGTGGTTCCCAGTACCATTCCCACCGTTTGAACAATTTCCATCCGGGTGCCTTTACCTCGAGCCCGTCTTTAATATATTTCCCATTTTTTACGTTAAAAGGGGTCCAGTAATCGTTAAAAGATTTTTGAATCTGATAAAAATTTGCATTTTTCAGGTTCATTAGATCGGACAATTCAGGGTGGCTTTCCTGTCCGATCGTAATTTTACCCAGCATGGCCAGCGTTAAAATGAGATATATTTTTAGTTTCATGATCTTCGTTAAATTTTTGATGTTTTTAAAAAGTCTTCACTTTATATTCGTTTAATGTTTTTTATCCCCCTCAATATTTAGCGGAGCATTAAACCACGATCTTATTGTCCATCAAAGCAAACGGCAATGGCTGATTAGCCATTGAAAGATTTATTTTGATAATTCTAAATAATGTTTTTCTGTTTTTTTACAGATTCAACAAACTTGATTAGTTAACAATAAAAAACTGTTGCGAAAATGATGATTCATCACCATTCGCATATCTAAAATTAATGATTATTCGGTACTGTCCTGCTCCTGCTGCTTCAAAAATAGTTTCCCGTACCTGATTTCCAATCCGCGGGCCGCACCAACGCTCATTTTGATCCCAGGTAATCTCTAAAAACTCACCCGGCTGTAACTGCATGGTTTCTGCCGATGGCTGACAAGGTACATCACATAAACATTCCGGTATTTTAAGTTTTCGCCACCTATTTTCTTCAAATTTCTCGATAAACAATCGTTCGGGCTTAAAAATAAGGATGGAATCATAATATGTATTTTCTACGCTAAATAAAATCTGATCACCAGCCTGAACAGAATCCCCGCCTTCAACATGGATTTTTATTGCCGAATCGTTTAGAGTGCTTGCGTATTTGAGCGGATTACAGGCAATAAATAAAATAAATACCAGTATTTTAAGGATTGTTTTTTTCATCGAAAATTTTTACAAAAATACGCATATTCAGTGCGTGATTAAAACTGATGATCATTTTTTAATCAGGAGACGGAAGTAAAACATGAAAACTGCTTCCGATACCTAAACTACTTTCAACCCAAATCTTCCCCTTGTTTTTTTCAACAAATTCTTTACATAAAATTAAACCGAGTCCTGTCCCTTTTTCTTTAGCGGTGCCCTGGCTCACGATCTGTTCGTTCACTCTAAACAATTTGCTGATATTTTCCTTGCTGATGCCAACCCCATTATCTTTTACCTCAATATCCATAAATTTGTGGAGAACATTACATTGAATCCTTATTTCACCACCTTCATGCGAAAATTTTATGGCATTCGAAATCAGGTTTCTGATGACCATGGCAATCATATTTTGATCTGCAAACACCAACGTTTTTTCTTCCAGATCCGAAGAAACAATAATTTTTTTTGCATCTGATTGTGCTTTTAAATTGGCCGATTCCTTCTTCACCAGTGTGTGCATATCAAATTTTTCGGGATTAAACACAATTCGGTTTAATTGCAGTCGCGACCACTCCAATAAATTTAAAACCAAATTATAAGCATTTTCGGTGGCTTCCTTAATTTGCCCGATGATCTGCTTTAATTCATCCTGATCAAATTCACTTAAGTCATTATGCAATAATTCCACAAAACCCAAAATTCCCTGGAAAGGATTCTTTAAATCGTGAGCGACAATGGAAAAGAATTTGTCTTTTGTTGCATTTAGCTCTTTGAGTTCTTTCTCAGAATTTTGCACCAAACGTATGGCTTCTTTGTATTGTGATATATCAATAAAGATGGTTGAGAACTGTCCTTGTTTCGGACTAAATGCCACGACTTCAAAATACTTTTTATGCTCAAGCGAAAATTGTTCGAATTGTAATCTTTTTCCAGATAAAGCAACTTCGCCATACTTTTTGATGGTATTTATATCCGTTGACGGAAATAATTCAAGGACAGTTTTACCGATCACCTGCGAAGCCTTTAATCCGGTAATCCGTTCGAAAGCAGGGTTTACTTCCAAATAGCGGTAATCAACAGGTTCGTTATTCGAATCTGTAATAATTTCATGTAGTGAATATGCACTGAACATGGTTTCGAAAAGCATGCGGTACTTTTGATCTTTTTCCGGATCAGTATCAGAAGTTTTTCGCAGGGCCAACAACGATTTTATATATAAAACAATCCAGTGAGGATTTTCCAAATGATGTATAAATCCATCCACCCCAACCTTCATTAGCGAAAGCTGTGATTTTTCACTGATTGGTTCAGTAGAATAAATAATAATGATCGGTTTGTAGCCCGAACTTTTAAAACTTTTAATCAGCCTGAAATTTTCCTCATCAAGTATGCCTTTATTCATCAAAATTATTTCGGGCCGAAAGTTTATCAGTTTTTTTGATACGTCTTCAAATTTTTCAACCACAATGGTTTTGGCCAAATTGGTTTTAATGATATTATTCAGCTTGAGGCTTACCTGTGCATTATCGTCGGCAATACAAAAAAAATTGTCCATATTGTTCCCTTCTGATTAAGCAAAAAAAAGATAAGAATTTCCTGCAAAAGATTTGCTAAGGTATCAAATTTGAGCTTTTGTTTTCAAGATATACTTTCACGAATATTCGATAAAATAATCCGCATGGAATAATTTATCAAAATTTTAAAACTAAGCTTCACATTTTTAGCTATCAGGGCAAATTTTAGTATCTTGCTTTCAAAATAAATTTATCCGTTGATTTAGGGATATCATTATATTTATTTTTTTCGTTTGTTTAAAGGGCTTAACATGTTGAAAACTCAATGTTTTTTTTCTTTTATAATGAATGGTAAACACCTAATTTTATCATTGAATAAATCAGTTTTAATTCTAACTAATTGAAAATAAAATCTTTTTTATTCATTTTTTACATTCAGTGATTATCAATGAAAAAACTAATTATAGGACTGTTTTTATTTATTTTATCAACTTCAGGTATTTTTTCACAAAGCTTGAATTTTGAATATTCAAATGCACTTGTTGGAAGAGAAACTGTTTTTATTAACCGATCAAGTATTACTGGTCAGGTTATCACCGTTGCCTGGGATTTAAATGGGAATG
>CAYNTB010000033.1:0-5046 GCA_964399905.1 uncultured Bacteroidales bacterium
TGATAAAATTATATTCTGAAAACTTCGATTATAAATGTACCATTCGATCGGGCGAGCCCATTAAAAAGATTGGAAATGAATGGGTAAATTATCCCTTGGGTGTAATACAGGAATTCATTTCAAATGGAAATGATATTGGTGGATTTGAAGTGATGTATTCGGGTAATATCCCCAATAGTGCCGGCTTATCATCCTCGGCTTCGATTGAAATGGCTACAGCATTTGGATTGAATCAGTTGTTTGAAACAGCACATGGTTTGATGGATTTGGTGCGTTTGTGCAAACGTGCGGAAAATAATTTTGTTGGCGTAAATTGCGGTATCATGGATATGTTTGCGGTAGGTTTCGGCAAGGAGAATCATGCCATTGCACTGGATTGTAAGACGATGGAATTTGAGTACGCTCCCGTAAATTTGAATGAGCTCCGTTTAGTTGTTGCAAATACAAACAAGAGCAGGGGATTGTCCGATTCAAAATATAACGAAAGAGTGGCTGAATGCCAGGCAGCGTTGAAGCTTATACAAGGCGAAAAGATTATTGGCGACCTAAGCGAATTATCACTGGCCGAATTTGAACATTTCGAATCATTAATTAATGATGAAACCATAAAAAAACGGGCTTATCATGTAATTAGCGAAAATAAACGGGTTGATGAATCATTGGAAGCACTGAATGCAGGTGATATGACAAGGTTTGGCCAGTTGATGTATGCATCGCATAAATCGCTACGGGATTATTACGAAGTTACAGGATTGGAACTTGATACATTGGTTGAAGCTGCTGCAAAGATCGAAGGGGTGATTGGAAGCCGGATGACGGGTGCCGGATTTGGAGGCTGCACCATAAGTTTGGTGGAAAATTCAAAGCTCGATCAGTTTTATGATCATGTTTCGTCGGAATACCAATCGAAAACCGGATTAAGGCCAAGCTTTTATTTGTTTAAACTTTCTGATGGAGTGAGGGATCTCTTTGTTGATCAGTAATTTCTTTCACCAAAAATGGCGGTACCAACCCGAACCAGTGTACTGCCTTCTTCGATGGCAATTTCGTAATCATCGGACATTCCCATTGAAATTTCTTTGAACGATTCTATCGTTGGATAAAACTCGGATTTGAGTTCGTCAAAACAGTTTTTCAAATACCTGAACTCATTCCGGATCAAGTCTTTGTCATCTGTTAAAGTTGCCATACCCATAACCCCGACTATGCGAACGTTATTAAGGGTTTGGAAATAATCACAGGCTAAAATTGAACGTGCTTCTTTAAGGTCGAGGCCGAATTTTGATTCTTCGGTCGCGATATGAAATTGTAACAAACAATCGACAATTCGCTGATTTTTGTAAGCATGCTTATTTATTTCACCCAGCAATTTAATGCTGTCAACGGAATGGATCAGATTGGCAAAACTTGTGACGTATTTAACTTTGTTGGATTGAAGATGCCCGATAAAATGCCAGCGGATATCCTGGGGTAGGAGTGGATACTTTTCACTCATGTCCTGAGCCTTGTTTTCACCAAAGTCGCGATGGCCTGTATGATAGGCTTCCAGGATGTCTTCGATGGGCTTAGTTTTTGAAACTGCAATTAACCTGACATGTGGGGGAAGGGATTCTTTAATCTTTCTGATGTTATTTTTAATACTCATTGGAGCTGTTTTATACAAATATAAAATTTTACCGAAATCCACAGAAATTAATTTCATAATTTTGCCAACACAATTTTAAAATTTATGTTAACACTTCTAAAGTCATTAATCAAACAATTAGTATTTTGGGTGTTGTTCTTTGCTTTCATCCGAATAATCTAGGTTTTATATAATTTTTCTGAAATTAAAGATCAGGAAGTTGGCTTCATTGAAGCACTTTTATCTTTCTGGTATGGATTGAAACTGTATGTTGCCACATCATGCTATCTGTTAATATTACCTTTTTTGTTTCTGCTGGTTCAAACCTTTTATGCAAAGCCGATACTCGGACTTATTAACAAAACCTATACAGGTATTATTATATTTTTTTATGGATTACTTGCGACTGCAGAACTTGGAATTTATGAGGAGTGGAAAACAAAGCTTCATTATAAAGCCCTGATGTATTTAAAAAACCCTTCTGAAATCTATGATTCTGCTGAAACAGATAAATTCTTCGTATTACTTTTTATTTTCATTTTTATTTTTCTATTCCTGTTTTGGGTTTACAGAAAATTCTTTTTCAGTCGTGTTGTGCCAGTAAAGCATCACACATTGAATCTTGTATTGTTTTTTATACTGATACCTCCTTTTTTGGTGCTTGGAATGCGGGGAGGATTGCAACAGATTCCGATAAATCAGAGCCAATCGTACTATTCGAAAAAAAATATTTTGAACCTGGCTGCAGTTAACTCAGGGTTTAATTTGTACATCAGTATAGTTGAGAATGCCGGTAATTTTGATAAAAATCCTTTTCTATATTATCCGCAAAGTGAGGCTGAAAAGGTGGTTCAGGAAATTTATAAACTCCCAAAAGATACAACTTATCAGATTTTAAATACAGAAAACCCGAATGTTGTTTTAATCATGCTCGAAAGCTGGTCGGCCACACTCATTGAATCGCTGGGCGGTGAAGCGGGGATTACTCCTCGATTTCACGAACTGGAAAAAGAAGGAGTGTTGTTTACGAATATTTATTCTCCCGGCTCCAGATCTGAGCAGGGGATGTCGTCCATACTCGCAGGCTTCCCATCACATCCAATTTCGTCGATTACGGTTCAACCCGATAAATTTGCCAAGCTCCGATGCATGACACATGTGTTTAAAGAAAATAATTATAACACTTCCTTTTATTTTGGCGGCCAGCTTATTTACGGGAACATCAAAAGTTTTATTATGCATAATGGTTTTGACAAGATAGATGAAGTATATGATTTTCCGGATGCGCCAAAGGGGAAAATCGGGGTGCATGATGAATTTGTATTTGAACGTCAGCTCGATGAACTTGCATTGGAACAAGAACCTTTTTTCTCGATGATTTTTACCTCAAGCACCCATTCGCCCTTTGATATGCCAATGGAAAAGAAAATTGAGTGGGGCGATGATTTAAATATGTACCTGAATTCGGCATATTATACGGATCAATCACTGGGAGATTTTATAGATCAGGCAAAAAAACAAAACTGGTATAAAAACACGCTTTTTATTGCCATTGCTGATCATAGCCATCATTCTTATACCCATGATCCGTATCATTCCAAGGAGTATCATCAAATACCATTTCTGATTTTTGGAGATGTAATTAAAGATGAATACAAGGGGCTTAAAATCAATAAGCTTGGCAGTCAAACCGATTTGATTGGCACCGTATTTCCACAAATTGGATTCAGTAATTATACCTCAGAATTTCCCTGGAGCAAGAATTTGTTAAATCCGTATGTTCCTGAATTCGCATATATCTGTTTCGAAGAAGGAATAGGCTGGGTAAGGCCCGTTGGGGATTTCTTTTATGAAAATCCGATTGATTATTATTATTACAACAATGTTCCTGAGATATATCGCGATTCGATTGTAAAAGAAGGAAAGTCATTCCTTCAATGCTTGTTTCAATCGTATATGGATTATTAATTGAATTGACTATTTAGGCTCGTAATAACACCTCTTTGGGGAATGTATTTTCCCTTCCTTTGTCAAAGATTTTAAGGCTTTATCAACAATTGCTTTATCCAAAGTTGAAATCTCGGCTATTTCACCACCTTTGAGTGGTTTTTTTGCATTTTTAAGGGTTTGATATACGATATCTGAATTTTCCATCATTTTTTTTGCACAAATTTAAAATTTTAATAACAAGAATATCAAGCCGCTATGAAATAATTTAAAAAAAAATGAAAAAAAAATGGTTTTTAGGGGTGACTTTTCGCTAAAAATAGAATAAAGTATCAGAAGCAGCGCTTTCAAATAAAAAATTTTGACAGACTGTTATCCTACCAAAAGTTTACACGTGCATTTTGGCTCCGGTTTTACTCCAGGTTCATATTCCAAACCGTAGCCAATGTTTTTTATAAAAAAAAAGCAACGCTTGAGCGTTGCTTCCTTTTTGTTTTTGAATTCCTAATCAAGTGCATGAACAATCAGTCCACTTCTAAGTTTAGGTTCGAACCAGGTGGTTTTTGGAGGCATAATATTGCCGGAATCAGCAATATTAATTAACTGTTGCATAGAAACCGGATATAAGGCAAATGCAACTTCCATTTCGCCACTGTCGACTCTTCTCTTGAGTTCGCCTAATCCTCGGATTCCACCAACAAAGTCAATTCGTTGAGATCGGCGCAAATCAGTGATATCCAAGAATGGAGCCAATACCTGATTGGTGAGTATGGTCACATCCAGTACCCCTATCGGATCGCTGTCGTTATAAGTTCCCTCTTTGGCAGTTAATGAATACCATTTGCCATCCAGGTACATTGAAAAATTATGCAAACTTTTGGGATTGTAGATGTCTGTTCCTTTTTCCTCTATTATAAATGCCTCTTTCAATTTAGTTAAAAATTCAGAAGGAGTTAAGCCATTTAAATCTTTGACCACCCTGTTGTAATCGATGATTGTAAGCTGATTATCCGGAAAATGGACTGCCAGGAAATAATTATATTCTTCATTTCCTGTATGGTTTGGATTGTTTTTTCTTCTTTCGTTGCCTACCAGTGCTGCCGCAGCTGTTCTGTGATGTCCGTCGGCAACATAGGTTGAAGGTAGTTTTTCAAAAAGTTCGATAATACGGTCGATTTGTGCCTGATTACGAATGACCCAAAAATGATGTCCAAAACCATCCTCACTGGTAAAATCATATTCCGGTTTTCCTTTCACAACCTCAGCAATAATTTCATCAATTTCTTTTACGGCTGGATAAGAAAAGAAAACAGGCTCATAATTCATGCCACTAACGCGAACATGATTCATTCGATCTTCTTCTTTGTCGGGGCGAGTCAATTCATGTTTTTTGATGACATTATCCATATAAGGTGTAAATCTTTGTTTTCTAATTCATTATAGATTTTTTGTATTTGGGGCTTTAATAGATTTTT
>CAYNTB010000033.1:5056-11172 GCA_964399905.1 uncultured Bacteroidales bacterium
GGGCGGCTTAATTCATTTTTTTTGCTGACATTATCCATATAATCTTGAACACCTGCGGCTCCAACCAGTCCATACTGGGTTTTGCCGTTCATGGTCTGGGCATAAATGTATAGGTATTCTTTGTCGTCCTGCACCAAAACCTTATCTTCCATTAACCTGAAAAAGTTTTCTTTCCCTTTGTTATAGACTGCATCGCTATGCAGGTCGATATCGTCGGGTAAGTCGATTTCGGGTTTAATTACGTGTAAGTATGAATATTCATTGTTTTTTGCTTCGATCCGGGCTTCTTCTCTGTTTAATACGTCATAAGGCCTTGAAGCAATGGCCCGTGCTTTATCTGCAACAGGCCTGATTCCTTTAAATGCTTTTAAAATCGCCATTTTTTAAATTGAATGTATAAATTAGAATTAATTAATAAGTGTTAGCATCATAGTTATGCTCATATTCAGATTCATCCTCAACTTTTGATGAGTTTCTTTGTAAGGAAGAAATCAACGCACCAATCATTTTAGTCATTTCCATTAATTGGTTTCTTGAGTGTAGCTCGTTTTCTTCAGTTATAAATCCCAGGTTATAAGAAAGTGTGGCAAATACAAGGCATTCGCGTAATGCGCTTTTTGCCATTTTCAAATAATAAATAAACTGGCTCTTATTTCTGGCTGATCCTTCGGCAATATTGATGGATATTGATTGAGCAGCTGAGTTAAATTTGTTGGCCAGTTCCATATTTGAGGGTCCTGAAAATGAGCTGGTAGTTTCTTTAACCCAAAGTGCATAGTCAATTGATTTGTGGTAAACACGCAGGTCTTCGAATCTGAAAAATGTAAAGTGCTTGTCGTTGTTATTCTCCATTAGTGAGTATTTTATGATCAATGTTAAACCAGGGTTTAGCCAATGATCGTTCTTCGGGGGACCATTAGTTAACTTTAAATGTATCGTCGCCCTTTTCTAAAAAGTTTACAATTTGTTTTGCGGCAGCTATTCCGGCGTTAATATTAGCTTCAGAAGTTTGGGCACCCATCTTTTTAGGTGTGAAATAACATCTGTCTTCAAAAGTTTTTAATAATTCGGCGGCACAATCCGGAGCAATGTCTGATAAATATTTGAAATCGTTCCTTGTTTCGAATATTTTCTTCAGGTCAGCTTCATTAATGACCTCTTTTCTGGCGGTATTTACCAATGTGGCTCCGGCTGGCATTTTTGAAAGAAGTTCGAAATTGATTGATTCGCGGGTTTTGTCGTTGGCCGGGATATGCAAAGATACATACTGGCACTGCTGATATAGTTCTTCAACCGAATCAACTGCAATTACACCATCGGCCTCAATATTGCTCTTTGAAACGAAAGGATCGTAAGCATAGATGGTCATGCCAAATCCTTTGGCGATATTGGCCACATATTTACCAACATTTCCGTAAGCGTGTATTCCTAATTTTTTGCCTTTTAATTCTGTTCCAGCCAATCCGTTAAATTTGCTCCTTGCCTGATATACCATCATCCCGATTGCCAGCTCTGCAACTGCATTAGAATTTTGTCCGGGCGTATTCATCGCTACTACCTTATGTTCAGTGGCAGCTTTTAAATCGATATTATCGTAGCCGGCTCCGGCCCTTACAATCACTTTTAATTTATTTGCGGCTTTAAAAACCTCTGGAGTTGCCTTATCACTTCTTATGATCACTCCGTCCACATCCTGAACTGCTTTGATGAAATCAGCCTGATCTGTGTATTTTTCGAGTAATATGGTTTCATATTTTGCCTGATCAAAAACTTCTTTAATTTGGGTTACTGCTATTTTGGCAAATGGCTTTTCGGTTGCAATTAGTATTTTTTTCATTTCTTTTTAAATTAAGCTGCCCGAATGTTCGGTAGAACATCCCAGGCAGCAGTTATTATCTTTAAAAATTATTTTAAGAAATTTTCTTTTCAAAATCCTGCATAACTTTTACGAGTGCTTTAACACTTTCGAGCGGCAATGCATTGTAGGTAGAAGCCCTGAATCCACCAACAGAACGGTGTCCTTTAAGGCCTACCATTCCTTGTTCACCTGCATATGCAAGAAAATCTGCTTCATATTTTTCATAGCCTTCAGCCATCACAAAACAGATGTTCATCAGCGAACGGTCTTCTTTGTTGGTTACGGTTCCTCTGAATAAAGGATTTCTGTCAATTTCATCGTATAAAGCAGCGGCTTTAACTTTGTTAACTTCTTCCATTTTGGCAACGCCGCCATTGTTCTTTAACCATTTAAGTGTTTGGAGTGCTGCAAAAATAGGAACAACAGGTGGTGTGTTGAACATTGATTCGCCGGTAATATGGGTTTCATAATTCAACATACTTGGAATTACGCGTGATACTTTACCTAAGATGTCATTTTTAATGATCACAAAAGTTACACCGGCAGGTGCCAGGTTTTTTTGTGCTCCGCCATAAATAATTGCATATTTTGATACATCGATAGGACGACTGAATATATCAGATGACATATCGGCAACCAATGGGATACCTACTTCTAAATCGGTTCTGATTTCAGTCCCATAAATCGTATTATTTGTTGTGATGTGGAAATAATCAGCATCTTTAGGAACGGTAAATCCTTTAGGGATGTAAGAAAAAGTTTTGTCTTCAGAAGAAGCAACCACCTCGACTTCGCCAAAAAATTTAGCTTCTTTAATGGCTTTTTTTGCCCAAACTCCCGTATTCAGGTAAGCTGCTTTTTTGTTTAATAAATTATAAGGAACCATGGCAAATTGGGTGCTGGCACCACCCCCTAAAAATAAAACGGAATATCCTTCTGGGATATTAAGAAGTTCTTTAAATAGTGCCACAGCCTCATCAACGACGGCTACAAATTGTTTGCTTCTATGTGAGATTTCCATGAGTGACAATCCGGTATCGGCAAAATTTTCAATTGCTTTGATCGTGTTTTCAATTGTGTACTGAGGTAAAATTGAAGGGCCTGCGTAAAAATTGTGTTTTTTCATTCCATTGAAATTTAGTGGGTTACTTTATTGTGATTTTATTAACATTAATTACCAACAAAGATATAATTTTTAGATTGAATAAACATTAAATCCCGCTAAAATATTAGTTGTATTTTTGTTTTCAAATTATTGATAATAAATGAAAATTGATTTTTTAACGGTTCGAACAGCATTTAATAATTTAGGTGTGTTTTTAAATAATTATCTAAAGGGTGATTTTAAGCCTGATGGTTTATTAAAAGAATCTGATTATGAGGGTTTTGATGTTGAATATAAAAAAGCCATCGCATCAAATGCATGGTTTGTGAAAGAAAATTTAGATTTTGCATTGCAACAGTGGGCAGATTTATTAAGTGATCAAAAGTTGAAAGCATGGCTCGATGGCTATCAAGATGATTCCGTATTTGAACCCAAAAGCATCGGTGTTGTAATGGCTGGTAATTTGCCTTTGGTTGGTTTTCACGACTTTCTTTGTGTATTGGCATCAGGAAATCGTTTTCTCGGAAAGTTATCTTCCGCTGACCAATATTTGATTCCGGCCTTGGCTGAAATATTGATTAAAACAGAGCCGCGTTTCAGGGATGAAATCAGTTTTACATTGGGCAAACTAAATAATTTTGATGCGATCATCGCAACAGGGAGTAATAACAGTGCCAGGTATTTCGAATATTATTTCGGCAAGTATCCGCATATAATTCGCAAAAACAGGAATGGGGTTGCAGTATTAACAGGTGAAGAAAAAAAGCTCGATTTGTTAGCAGAAGATATTTTCAGATACTTTGGGCTGGGATGCAGAAATGTTTCCAAGTTATACGTGCCCCAGGATTATTCTTTTGATCACTTTATGGGATCTGTTCAAAACTTTGAATGGGTTAGGAACCACCATAAATACTTTAATAATTATGAGTACAATAAATCCATTTTAATGGTTAATAGAGTGCCTCACTTCGATAATGGGTTCCTGATACTGAAAGAAGATCATCAAATTGCATCACCCATTTCGGTTTTACATTATGAATACTATAACGACCTTAAAACCCTAAATAAACAATTAGCATTCGATAAAGATTTATTGCAGTGCGTGGTTTCTGAGAATGATGAGATCAAAAACAGTATCCGTCCGGGAGAAACACAAAAGCCCGGATTATGGGATTATGCCGACGGGATCGATACCATGAAATTTCTATTATCTTTGCATGGCATTAAATAATTAAAAAATTAAGCTTTACCTTTGTTTTTTAAAGAATAAGGTTTAATTTTGCCGACCGAAAAATCAAAGAGATTCAAGATGAAAAAAGACATTCACCCAAAAGATTATAGATTCGTTGTATTTAAAGATATGTCAAACGACTACGCATTTCTTACAAAATCTACTGTTAATACAAAAGAAACCATCGAATGGGAAGATGGTAAAGAATATCCACTTGTAAAACTGGAAATTTCTCATACTTCACACCCTTTCTACACCGGGAAAATGCAGCTTGTTGATACGGCTGGTAGGGTTGATAAATTTAAAACCAAATACAAGGCCCATTATCAAAAAAATAAAGAATAAGAAATTTTATGATACCGATGAGCCCTTGAATTGTTCAGGGGCTTTTTTTATGCTTTTAAGCAAGCAAATAAATTGTTAGATTTGTTTACACATAATTTAACAAAATGAATTATATTTTATTTGATTCGGAGAACCGCATAAATTTATTGCCTCTTACCTTCATGCGTCCTGTCGCTGAAATCAGGATCGGAATGCTGACCATTCGTCAAAAATGGGAAATGTTTTTAGGTGTTCAGACTTCCAGCTTAACAGAAGATTATCTTCAGAAAAAATTTCCGCTTATAAAAGGGCAACAAAATGTTTTAATTGATGGAAGTGTTTGCCCCTCGGCAGAACTTATTCAACAGATAAACAAATTAAAGACAGGTGAGGCTATTACGCATAATGGCGGGATCGTGGCTTTGATGACAAATGATGTTCAAAAAGAAAACATCGCTCAAGCTGAAAAATGGGACAAAACCGAATTCAAATTTCCTTTGCTTAAAATTGAGCATACCTATGATATTTTTGCGAAAAACGGAATCGCATTGAATGAGGATTACAAACTAATGGCCGGATCACAGGCCATGAAAATTCCAAAGTCAGTGATTTATTCAGGTTCTGAAAAAGATATTTATATCCATTCAACCGCAAAAATGAATCATGCGGTTCTGAATGCCGAAAATGGCCCCATTTATATTGATGAAGGTGCCGAAATTATGGAGGGGGCATTAATCAGGGGGCCGTTCTACCTTGGGAAGCATTCAACGGTAAAAATGGGTGCCAAGATCTACGGGCCGACCACAATCGGACCGTTTTCTAAAGTGGGAGGGGAGCTGAATAATGTTGTAATCTTTGCTTATTCCAATAAAGGGCATGAAGGGTTTTTAGGAAATGCAGTCATTGGAGAATGGTGCAATATTGGGGCGGATACCAATAACTCTAACCTGAAAAATACCTATGACGAAGTAAAAATGTGGAATTATAAACACAAATCATTTACCAAAACCAATTTGCAATTTTGTGGACTGGTGATGGGCGATCATTCTAAAACGGGGATCAATACCATGTTTAATACAGGAACGGTTGTTGGAATAGCTTCAAATGTGTTTGGCGCTGGCTATCAGCGCAATTTCATACCTTCATTTTCATGGGGTGGCCCTGCTAAAATGATCAGGCATAAACTTGATCGGGCCTTGCTAACAGCAGAGCAGGTTTATGAGCGCCGTGATTTAAAGTTTGATAAAACCGATTACGAAATTTTTAAGCATCTACATGCAGCATGCATGAAAGACCCTCAAATATGATCATAAAGTTTGGCACATATCTTGACCTTACAAACAACTGATATATTTTTTAATTTTAAGAAAGTATAAATAACTAAATTATAGCTGTTTAAAGATGCGGGTTAAGGTGGCTCACTGTCTACTGACATTAATGGCTGACAGAATGGCTTAAGAAAGAAATATGATTATGGATTTTTTAAATTTTACAGATATTTTAGATTCCGATACCGAATTTATTCCATTGTTAAGTTCGGAAGACGAAGAGATCATGAATGCCGAGGTCATTCCTGAGGAGCTTCCCATTCTTCCATT
>CAYNTB010000034.1:0-276 GCA_964399905.1 uncultured Bacteroidales bacterium
TTGGGCTTTGGAAATCAGGGTGCAACGCGTGAATACTCAATTTATAGTGGTGAGGATGATCCATTTATTGAGGTCTTAATTAAGGAAGTTGAACAGGGATTGGTTTCAAAGCAATTGAAGAGATGCGAAATTGGGGACCTGGTTCGGTTTGATGGACCGGTGGGCTATTTCAAGCTTGAACCCGAACAACTTAAAACGGGAAAATATTTATTGATCGCAAGCGGTACCGGCATCGCACCTTTTCATAGTTTTATCAAAAAGCATCCAGGCATGGAT
>CAYNTB010000034.1:286-9478 GCA_964399905.1 uncultured Bacteroidales bacterium
AATTCTTTCATTCCCTTACCGAACATTTTTGCCATTCTTGAAATTTCCTTTGATCCGAATAACAACAGAATTACAAGAATTACAATGATGATCTCCTGTCCACTTATAAACAACAATATGGTATTCATCGTATTTTGCATGGCGTAAGATATGCGTACGAAGCCTACGAAAAATCTGAATATCACAAAGATCGTTATACCTTATGTGCTACCAGGGATGATAAAGGCAGTTATTTTGGCCGTGTAACCGAATACCTTAAGGAGGTTCGTTTCGACACTGATACGCATGTATATCTGTGTGGCAATTGCGACATGATCCACGATGCTTATGATATACTTTTGGAACAAGGTTTTTCTGCCGACAATTTGCATTCTGAGGTCTATTTTTAATATCCTTCCAAAGCCATGAAGTATCATATCATTACCCTGGGTTGCCAAATGAATCTGTCGGATAGTGGAAGGTTGAGCTCGGTTCTAAATGATGCAGGATATGAACATACGGATCATGAGGATGAAGCCAATGTGTTGGGAATACTTGCCTGTTCTGTTCGCCAAAAGGCCATCGATAAGGTTTACTCCAGGATTCAAAAGTGGAATAAAAGAAAAGACCATTCAAATTTAATCACATTTATTTCGGGTTGCATACTGCCAGACGACAAGGAAAAATTCCTGAAATTGTTTGATGTGGTTTTTCAAATGAGTGAAGTGGTGAAATTGCCTGAACTTATCAGTCAATACGGGCTTGTTAGCCAGGCTTCTGCGCAGGGAATGTGGAGTGAAGCTGGGATGGAACAGTTCTGGAATATAAGACCACAGTATCAATCGGCTGTTGAGGCATTTGTTCCTATTCAAAATGGGTGCGATAAATTTTGCACATTTTGCGCTGTGCCTTATACCAGGGGCAGGGAGGTATCCAGACCTTCAGCTGAAATTATTTCTGAAATCTGGAGTTTGGTTGACAAAGGTTATAAGTCAATCACCTTATTGGGACAGAATGTTAATTCATATGGTTTGGATAAAAAAGGGCGGGAAATAAGTTTTGCCGAATTGCTCAGGCAAATTGGAGAAATTGGAAATGCGAGCTCTAATAAATTCTGGCTCTATTTTACTTCTCCGCACCCACGTGATATGAGTGATGAAGTGATTGATGTGATTGCCAGGTATGATTGTCTGGCCAAACAAATCCATCTTCCTTTGCAGTCAGGTGACGATAAGGTTTTAATTAGAATGAACCGCAAACATAACCTTTCAAAATATCGCAGCATCGTTCAAAAGATCAGGAATTCCATTCCGGAGGCAACCATATTCACCGATATTATTATTGGCTTCAGCGGCGAAACAGAGACTCAGTTCGAGAATACCCTCAACGCCTTTGATGAGTTTAAATTCAATATGGCCTATATTGCCAAATATTCGCCAAGACCGGGTGCAGCCAGTTCCCGTTGGGCAGATGATGTGCCTGATGAAATAAAGAAAGAGCGATTGCATGTTTTAACAAACAAACTTCAGGGGCAAGTTACTGAATCCAACAAGGGATTATTGGGAAAATTTTAACGGTACTGGTTCTTTCAAAAGATCAAAAATCAGAATTTCTACAAGGACT
This sequence comes from uncultured Bacteroidales bacterium, assembly GCA_964399905.1. Lineage (GTDB taxonomy): Bacteria > Bacteroidota > Bacteroidia > Bacteroidales. The sequence goes on from CAYNTB010000034.1 coordinate 1,889, forward strand.
GACCGAAGGTAAAATCAATATCAGGTTTAAATCTTCTGACCTTTCACTGATCGGACAATTTGTTCAAGTTCAAGTGAAATCAAATGCCAGATTCTCCCTCGAAGGAGAACTGGTTAAATCGAATTTGGAAGTCCTTGTGTAAGGTTTCTTAAAACATTTTGTGCTTCAGAACATCCTCGGTCTTTACAAGCATTTCGTCCGTAAAATCAAGATGGGTAACAAAACGAATTAACTGGGGTCCAAAACCAAGGGCCTTAATGCCATTTTGATTCAGTTTTTGAAGAAAATCTTTATTCGAGATTTTGTCCGGAATTCTGAAAATCAGAATGTTGGTTTCCGCAGGGATGACTTCTTCGATGTATGAAAGACCTGATAACACTGTGGCAATGTGTTGTGCTTTTTTATGATCTTCTGCCAATCTTTTAATATTATTGTCTAAAGCATAAATGCCAGCGGCAGCAATAAATCCGGCCTGTCGCATGGCACCACCAAACACTTTTCTGATACGGTGGGCTTTTTTTATAAATTCTGTAGATCCAAGTAGGAGTGATCCGACTGGGGCTCCCAATCCTTTCGAGAGGCAGATAGAGATAGAATCAAATATTTCTCCATATGCTTTCGGGCTTTCTTCGGTTTCTGTTAATGCATTAAAAAGTCGGGCACCATCCAGATGAAATTTTAATCCATGCTCAGTGCAAACTTTCTTAATTTTGATAATCTCATTAAAATCATAACAACTTCCCCCACCTTTGTTTGAGGTGTTTTCGATCGATACGAGGCTTGTTGTTGGTACATGGTAGTCGTGCGGATTGTTAATTTCGCTTGCTACCTCACTTGCCTTAATTCTGCCTCGGTCTCCATGAATAAGTCGTACGGAAGCTCCCGAATTAAATCCGATGCCACCCCCTTCAAACCGGTAGATATGCGAGGTGTGATCACAAATAATTTCTGTTCCCGGTGAGGTGTGCACTTTTATTGCGATTTGATTGGTTTGTGTACCTGAAGAACAATACAGGGCTGCTTCCATACCAAACATTGTGGCAGCTTTTTTTTCCAATGCATTAATGGTTGGATCTTCTCCGAATACATCATCTCCAACTTCTGCATTCATCATGGCCTCAAGCATTGGTTTTGAGGGCTTTGTTACGGTGTCAGATCTGAGATCAATAAATTTTTGAGTCATGGCTAAGCTTCTTTAAATAATGCCAGTCAAGATAGTACAAAATTTTTAGAGAGAAGCTATTTGTTTGGGGAGAATTAAAAATATTTCCAAAGTTTTCGAAGTAATCAGCAACAATGAGATCCGTATAATCCGAAATCATATTTTTCCACACCAGTGATAATTCACTTCCCGGAGCAAAATTCCAGGTATATACCATGTCAATGTTAAATGTATTGAAATTAATATTATGCTCCTGCGAAGTATAATTTGTTGCATCCAAAAAGCCTTCGGGCAACAAATGATAGAATTGCTTATATTCTGCTGATGAATAATAATGTCGCAAACGAAAACTTAAGGAGGCTTTATTGTTGAAAATATAATTGAAAGATATTCTGTTAGTTATTACTTTGCGATCCCTGCGGCCAAAGATAATTTTATCATTATCATCATCATGCATTACATAACCCCGTTCATTCTTATTTAAGCTAATTTGAAATGTGTAATCGAGGCTGAACTTGTCGCTGATAATAAGTGTGGGGTCAAAACTGTAAATGAAATATGAACGATCGCCCTTGTAAAAATCAAAAAAAAGCATATTTCTAAATGTAAATCTCTTATTGTTGTTTGTCATCAGGTGACCACCAAACTCGAAAAATTTAGGGATAATGAACACCCTGTCACTCTCTCGTGCTTCATAATAGTCGTGCGATTCTTTTGGGGTAATTGTGCCGCTTAACCCCATATTCCAATTGTTTTTAAAGGTGGCATTGAGATTGGCAGAGAGTTGGGAGGAAGTATAATTTTTTGGTTTATATAAGGTGTTGTAACTATAAGATAATGAAGTTCGAAACGATAAGAAATTCCAGAAAGGTTTTTCGATTACATAAGAAAAATTCGCATAATTATTGATCAAGTTATTGCGCTGCGAGTAGCCCAAATGATTTTGATTAAATTGATCGTTCTGAACACGCTGATTTAATGAATATCGAATTTTGCCCCCAATTTTCGCGGCATAGATGGAGTATTTAAACCCAAGTAATTTTTCCGGATCACTTTCCGGATCTTTGATGGAACTGATCGCTCCGGAACCATTTATCGTAAACGTGTTTTTGTTATTGTAAAACCTAAAGTCTGTGCCGATTACATTGGCACTAAACGAGTCTGAAGGAACGGCAACATTTGTATTAATCAGACTGATGTATGAATTATTTTTAAGCGATTTTTCTACGGCCAGAATATTGTAATTTGAAAAAGGCTGGGTTTTTGCTTTGAATGTTTCACCAGAAATTGTATCCTTAATTGTTGCCCAGGTGTTTGATATTAATGCATTTAAGAGTCCGAGGCTAAATCCGTTCTTCGTTTTTCCGGTAATTTTGGTTGCATTTATCAGTCTGCTTTCCTGTGGGTTTGTTTGAACAATCTGATCTGAGGTCAAAGCGTCATAAACGTCGTAGAATCTTTTAGGTTGTGCACCAATTCGGCGCGAATAGAAAATGCCAGCCCGATTAAACAGGGTATTCCCTTCGGTAAAGAAAGGCCTTTTTTCACTATAATAGGTCTCGAAGGGTGTTAGGTTAAGAACCTGATCATCTGATTGAACCTGACCGAAATCAGGAATGAGCATCATATCCAACGTAAAGCTTTCATTTAATCCAAGTTTCAAATCCATTCCGCCTTTTAAAGAGTGGGTTGTGCTCTTTGTTTCTGAATTGCGAACGATATAACCAGAGGTGTATGGGGTGAAAGATAATCGCAAGGGCGGGTTTATATCCTTAATGCCCTTAAGTTTACCCACCTGTATCTCTGAATTCCCCAATTCAATATCGATGTAATTCCAGGAGGCTTCACCATTGTGCCTTTTAATGTTCCTAAAAATATTAAGTCCCCATTCCTGCTCTGGTGTTTTTGGAAACCTGATTGTGGAATAAGGTATTTCCATTTCTGCTATCCATCCTTCATCTGTTATTCTTGTCGCTGTTTTGTAAATTCCATCCCATTGTGTTCCTCCTTGCGAATCCCACTGTACGCCTGCTGCGGTAACAAATAACCTGGTTATGTTTTGACCATCGTTGAACGGATCGAGCCAAAGCCCGAAATAATCTGTTCGGCCCATTTCATCCCTTCGGCTCAAATCGCAATAAATACTGTCCGGAGCGGTATCATAAAGCATGGCCCCTATATAGAGGGCCTTGTCCGTATAAATAAATTTTACCTCCGTATTTTGATATGAATCCCGTCCATTATACGGTCTGACAACTTTGAAATTGGATGCGATTGGCACATTCAGCCACTGGCTATCGTCCAAATATCCATCAATTTTAGGAGGTTCTGCTGTCCTGATGGCGACAATTTCTTTTTTCTCCTGCGATAAAATACTATTTGTTAGAATGAGGCAGATCAAAACAATTGAAAACCTGGTATAAATATGCATAAGGCTTGCTTGTTAAAAGTTTTAACTAAACCAACTCCAAAAACCCATTTAAAACATAAGGTTTGCATATTCATGTTTACCTATGAGACGATATGTATAGATCGAATCATATCATAATGAAACTTGACAAATACTTGGCGGCATTCAATGTATAAATACTCCAGATACTTCAAAATGTTACATAAGAATTTTAAAGGAGCACAAGGCAATATGACAAGAATTATACCGTATATATAATCGCTTATTATCCAGTGTGCTGTGATGAAATACACTCAGAATTTCAAACGGAGATGTTCAAACTTGCACATTTATTGTCCGTTATTGTACAAAAAGATGCTTAAAAAAGTGCCTTAATTCTTATTCATTGGCCAAATCCCAGATATCCAGAAATCCCAATTTTACAATGCTTAGCATTTTCTCCCAATTCAGGCTGGAAGTTTCATCATCATAATGGTGATAAGTGGGATCGAAACCAGCATTGAAAGAAAAGAACGGAATATATTCAGCACAGAAGGGTACATAATCGGATCCCCCACTTGAGGTTCCGGGCTCTATCGGATTGTAAATCACTGACAAATCCAGGTTGAAATTCGTAATATTATTGGTACTGATTTCCTTAAAAAAATCATTGCCTTTAGTTACTTTCATTGTAAGCTGGTTTCCTTTTTTATCCTGTGGATTGTTTCTTGAGATCATATCCATATTCAGGTTGTACGTAATACGGTCGAGTGGTTTAAAGGATTCCACAAAATATCTGGATCCCAGCAATCCTTTTTCTTCACCGGTCCATGCCGCAAAAATGAGGGTTCTTTTTGGTTTTTCTCCTGTGGCTTTAATGGCCTTTGCAATCGTAAGCATTCCGATCACTCCTGATGCATCATCATCTGCACCATTAAATACGAAGCCTTTTCTTGTTCCCAGGTGATCGTAATGACCCCCGATTACAATGATGTCATTTAAATCTTCACCTTCGATCATACCCAAAACATTGCGAACCCTGATGATCTCTGATTCAACATCCGCATAAATATGGACACTTAAATTTGGGATTACCATTGAAGCAGGTTTCATCTTGCTTTTTGCAGATTCTTCAAAAGCAATAAAATCAATTTTTGTGTCTTTAATAATTTCATTGATCACTCGATTGCTCAGGTTTATTCGTAAAAGTTCAGGATTTAATTTATCGCCCGGAAGCCGCATTATATATTCACGGGGCGACAAAGGTGAATCTCCTTCATACCCTCTTGATTCGAATCGGAGTGGATAATTGGTCGGCCAATTATTCTGTGCATCAGATGCACTATTGTATTCAATTATTCCAATGGCACCATGTTCAATGGCCCAGCTTTGCTTTGATCGGCTCAGGTAATAAGATACCCGGTTAGCATCATTGCTGAATTTTTTAAATGCTTCAGAGTTTTTATCCTGATGACCAGGAAATCCATCAACCATCAATACGATTTTTCCATTAACATCGATATTTTTATAGTCATCGTATCCATTGGATTGGTCTACATAACCATAGCCAACGAATACAATTTCAGCATCAAATGATTGGCTTATTTGAGTGGTGTTAAAACTAAAGTCGGTTAAATAATCGAAACTTTGCATGCTATTTGAGTTGCCGCTGGTTTTCTTTAGCTGAAATACCTGATTTTTACCGGCTTTATATTTTATGAGGTTAAAATCCTGAAAATAAGATTTGACTTCCTGTAGATTGATCCCGGCAGCTCTTTGTTCCGGTGTGGGCCTATGGTAAGTTACATCGCCGGCAGCTTGCACCCCGTATGCCTGAAACATACTCTTAATATAATCAGCTGCCATAAAACTGCCTCTTTCCCCGGTTTCACGGCCTTCTGTCCAGTCAGAAGCCAAAAATTCAAGTGGACCTTTTATGGCATCCATCGTAATGGATTCCAGCCCTTTTTCTTTGGCTGATGGCTGACTCATTATAAATGTTGGAAAAACGAAAAAGAAGGCAATAAGGGAAAATTTAAAAGCGGTTTTCATAAGACTATATATTTATTAACTATTTGTTCTCAAGCAGTTCTTTGATTTTTGATTTCATAAGGTCAAATTCTTCACGTTCGAATAAACGGGTTTTAAACGCAATTCTTCCATCTCTGTCCAGAATTACATTTCTGGTTACACCGCTTTGTTTGAGTGCGAATAATCCAAATATGTCAGCATTTGGATCAAGGGCCAGCGGATAGGTAATCTTCATTTGTTCCCTGAATTTCTGAACGGTTTCCATGGGTTCATCCCTGTCGATCCCAATTACAACTAATCCTTTATCTTTGTATACCTTCCAAATTTCTTCTTCAATAAAAGGCATTTCTTTTCTGCAAACTACACACCAGCTTGCCGTAAATTGTAACATGACAATTTTGCCCTTCAAATCTGAGATGCTTAGCTGGCTCCCATCGGTAAGTGTCATGGTAAATTCAGGAGAAAGATCTCCATTCTTAACAATATAACCCACTGAATCAGCTTCCTGTGCCAATAAAGCTGTTGCTGTAAATAGTAAAAAAAGGAGTGTAAGGAGTAAATTTTTTCGATAAGTTTTCATAGGTTAAGTATTAAATTAAACCCGCCAATTTACTCAAATATTGCTTACTGTAGAAATTTGATTTTTAATAAATACGCCCGAATGTCAAAATAAACTTCTGTTTGGTCGATTTTTTTTGCGGACAAAATTCTGTATTCAGAAATGAAATTTGTTGGCAAGAAAGAATAATGTATTTTTGAGATCATGAAAAAGATATTCCTGCCGGTTGTCCTTTTAGGTTTTATTCTGATATCCTGCGGTACCAAATTGGACGAGCATGGAAAGCATGTTTTTAGGTATAATGAAGCAGCAGGAATCAGCTCATTAGACCCTGCATTTGCTAAGGATTTGGCAAATATCTGGGCATGCAATCAATTATTTTCGGGACTGGTCAGGTTGGATGAAAATTTATTGATAGAACCGGCCATTGCCAAAAAATGGGAAATTTCTGAGGATGGACTGTGTTATACATTTACCTTAAGAAATGATGTATTTTTTCATAGTCATGAGGTATTTGGAAACAAAGCAAGAACCGTTAATGCTTATGATTTTGAATATAGTTTCAACAGAATCGTCGATCCGGAACTTGCATCGCCTGGATTATGGGTTTTTGGTCAGGTTGAAAAGTCGGGAGGGAAATATGCCTTTGAAGCTTTAAATGACAGTGTGTTTCGTATTCGTTTGAGCCAGCCATATACTCCTTTTCTTGGCATTTTGGCAATGCAGTATTGTTCGGTTGTACCACGCGAAGCTGTCCGGTTTTACAAGGAAGAATTCAGGCAAAACCCGGTTGGAACAGGCCCTTTCAGAATGAAATTATGGAAAGAAGGGGTCAAGCTTGTTTTCGTTAAAAATGAAAATTACTATGAACAAATTGATGGACAAAGACTCCCGTTCTTAGATGCGGTTTCCATCACTTTTCTGGCTGACAAGCAAGCGGCTTTTTTGCATTTTATACAGGGGAAGCTTGACTTTATGTCCGGGATCGATGCCAGTTATAAAGATGAGATATTGACCAAAAGAGGAAGTTTAAAACCGGCTTATCAGAATAAAATAGAATTGATTACTCAACCTTACCTAAATACCGAATATCTGGGCATACTGATAGATAAAAATAATTTAGACAATCCCCTCAGACATAAGATGATCCGTCAGGCCATAAATTATGGTTTTGACCGCATTAAAATGATGAAATACCTTCGAAACAATATTGGGGAACCGGGTTTAAAAGGAATGATTCCCAAAGGCTTACCATCATATCATCAAGATGCTTCATATGGATATAATTATGATCCCGAAAAAGCCAGAAATTTGCTTAAGGAAGCCGGATATCCCAATGGTAAAGGCTTACCGGAAATTGTTCTTTCAACGAATGCAGAATATCTTGACTTGTGCGAATATATTCAACATTCGTTGGGTGAAATTGGGATCAGTATCCGCATTGAGGTT
>CAYNTB010000034.1:9488-11121 GCA_964399905.1 uncultured Bacteroidales bacterium
TTAACCCTGCTGCCGCCTTACGCGAATTAAAAGCTCAGGCCAAACTTCCTTTTTTCAGGGCTTCGTGGATTGCAGATTATCCGGACGCGGAAAATTATTTGTCGATGTTTTATTCCAGGAACTTTTGTCCCGCTGGTCCGAATTATACTCATTTTAATAATGAATCCTTTGACCGGCTTTATGAAAATGCGCTTGAGGAAACGAATGAATACCGGCGATTTAAAATGTATTCAGCCATGGATAGCCTTGTGATGGAAGAAGCACCGGTCGTCGTGTTGTATTATGATCAGGTCCTTCGTTTCGTTCAGCCCAATATTAAGGATTTGGGAAGCAACCCTGTAAATTTGCTGGATCTAAGAACCACAAAAAAGATCAATTAAATTCCAGGCACAAACCATCATAAGCAAGGTGAATTTTTTCAGGCAGTTCATTCTCAACAACATCATGCAATCCCATCATATGGCTGATGTGGGTTATATAAGCCTGATCCGGATTAATTTTTTGAATGAGTTGAATGGCCTGTTCCAGATTTAAATGTGAAATATGTTCTTTTTTCCGAAGTCCGCTGATAATCATAATCTTAACACCCATCATTTTTTCAATTTCAGTATTACTTATGTGCTTTAAATCAGTAAGATAACAGAAATCATTAATTCGGTATCCAAAAACAGGACTTTGATAATGTATCGCTTCAATGGGCGTGATTTCAAGACCTTCGAAACTGAAAGGACGGTTTTCAATAATATTCAGATGGATATTTGGTGAGCCGGGATATTTGTTTTCTTCAAAGGCATAATGAAACTCTCTGTGCAGATCTTTCTCAGCAAATTTTCCGGCAAAAACCTCCATCGGTTTCCTGGATAGAAAATTATAGGCCCGCACATCATCCAGTCCGCCAACATGATCCTTATGGCCGTGCGTAATCAGGATGGCATCAAGTTTTTTAACATTTTCCCGGAGCATTTGCTGACGAAAATCAGGTCCTGCATCAATTGTTAGATGTAAGTTTTTGGTTTCAATCAGAATGGATGATCGCAATCTTTTGTCTTTCGGATTTATTGAGCAACATGTTGAACAAGGGCACCCAATAACTGGCACGCCCTGCGAAGTTCCGGTTCCGAGTAAGGTAATTTTCAATTTATTGGTTATTTTTGTGTAAAAGTAGAATGCTAAAATCAGATTTCAAATTTTAGTTTTATAAAGTTAAGAACAATGATTGAACAATTTATAGAAATTAGTCCGAATGAGATGGGCGAAAATGCAATCAGTTTAATTGGAAAGGAATGGATGTTGATTACGGCGGGCCAGGAGGGGAATTTTAATACAATGACGGCTTCGTGGGGAGGATTGGGATATTTGTGGAAATTGCCGGTTGCATTTATATTTGTTCGTCCGCAAAGGTTTACCTATCAGTTTACTGAGAATTTCCCGAATTTTTCACTTTCATTTTTTGATAAAAAAGATCGGAAAATATTAAACTATTGTGGCGAAAATTCAGGAAGGGATGTTGATAAAATCAAAGAAACCGGCTTGTCAGCTTTTAAATCTCCGTCGGGGAACAGTTTGTTTCAACATGCACGAAGTCAGGTCGAGGGCACAAAAATTTATTCCTACTATAGCCGCCATTCAAATG
>CAYNTB010000035.1:0-11030 GCA_964399905.1 uncultured Bacteroidales bacterium
AAGATCAATTCACTTCTGGATAAAACCCAAAGACTTTGAGAAAAATCCCGGACAGATAAAAAACCTTGCAAAGAAAAGAAGAAAATTCAAAAAAAAGAATTTTATACTTGATCTCTACAAACTATGGTTTGAGTCTTTGAATGGTAGAAAAGGTGTCAGTATTTGGATGATCGATACGAGCAAACCGGAGATTTCGTTGCCTGTCAGGTATAATGCAGAAAATCCATTTTGTTTTTAAATCTCCTTAATCTGAAGTTTCTGTTGTGTTTTCCAACAAAAAAAGCCCGTCGATTCGACAGGCTTTTTTCGTTGATAAAAAAAAGTTAAAAATGTATATTAGTTAACTCTTACATCTACTGCGTTTAATCCTTTTTTACCTTCTTTTAATTCAAAGCTTACTGTGTCACCTTCGTGAATTTCATTAATTAATCCAGATACGTGTACAAAGTACTCTTCTTTTGAATCGTCTTCAATTATGAAACCAAAACCTTTGGTTTCGTTGAAGAATTTTACTGTTCCGTTTTTCATTGTGTAATAAATTGTTAAAATAAATTTAGTCTGCAAAAGTAAGGGTAATTTGTTTACCATTCGATAAAATTTGTTAAAATATTTTATTTTATTCATTTACAAATGTTTGTTAAGTATTTATGGGTCTCATACAGTCTGCAATTTCAGGTAGTTAGATTTGTTGGATGGTGGCAAATCAAAGTTTTTGCATATGCATTTACAGGAAATTTATTAAGTAGTCAATGGGTTGTTTTTTAATCAATGAGTGGAATTTTGGTTCTTGGGCTGATTTTTAATGATAAGGTAACTGTAAAAGTGGACCCTTCGCCGGCCTTGCTTTTAACGCTTATCTGTCCGCCGTTCATACTAACAAAGTCTTTACAGATAACTAATCCCAGGCCTGTGCCAATTTCATTATTGGTACCCTTGGTAGAAAAATGATTGCCCGGCTTAAAAAGTTTGTCAATACGTTCTATAGGGATACCGATCCCGTTATCGGTGATGTTAATATCTAAATATCCTTTATGTTGCTTGCACCAGAATTGAATTTTGCCACCCGGATGTGTGAATTTTATGGCATTTACAAATAGATTCGTAAAGACGGTTTGCATGGTATACTTGTCGAGCATTAAGTAGATGGTTTCCGGGATGTCATTAATGACGCTGATCTTTTTTTTGCTTGCATTGTTCAGGTATGGATCAATGCTGTTATTTATAAAATCAAACAATAAAAATTCTTCCTGGTTTATTTCGATGGTGCCACTTTGTGATCTTGTCCAGGTAAGTAAATCTTTCAAAAGGGCAAAGGTGCGAACCGAAGAATTGTGAATCTCATCAACATAATGTTTTCTCTTTTCTTCAGTCATTTCATTATAATTGTGGGACAGTTGCTCTGTAAAACCTAAAATTATATTGAAGGGGCTGATCAAATCGTGTGCGATGATAGAAAAAAGTGTGTCCTTGGTTTCATTTAAAGATTTCAGCACTTTATTATTATCTTCAATTTCCTGCTTTTGTTCTTTGATTTTGTTTAAATTTTGAGCCAGTTGCAGGTTGATTTTTTGTTTATATCTGTTATTTCTAAGGATTATAATCACAAATAAAGAGATCAGGACGAAACCGGAAAGCGAGAATGTCAGGTAAAATCTTTGACGGTCAAGTTTTCGTTTATTTTCAAAGTTCAACTTTTGTTGTTCCAACCGGATTGCATGTTGTTTCTTGTCAAAATCATATTGCATTTCCATTTGTGTGAATTGCTTTACGACAATAGATTTCGAAAGGCTGTCAGCTATTTCGTTGCTCAACTTCATATATTCAAATGCTTTGGTTGGTGCTCCCATCGCCTGGTATGTTTCACCTAACAACCTGCATGCATCTTTAATCACTTTTTTATCATTATTAATTTTAGCAAGATCCAGGGCGATGTTTAGGTGTAACAATGCATTCTGATAAATTTGCAATTGGAAATAAGTTTCCCCCAGGCCGATCTGAGCTGTTGTTATATGGTCCTTAACTCCAATTTCTGCACTTAGCATCAACGATTTATTAAAGTTTTCAATGGCTTTTGAGTATTCATTTAGCCGAAGATAAGCAGATCCTTTGTTCGTGTATAAAAAAATGGTAGAACGTCGGTCGCCCGATGCTTCTGTTATTTTAAGCCCTTCCTCAATATAATCCAAAGCTTCTTCATAATTTCCCAACTCGATACTTATAAAAGCAATATTGTTAATATAAAGTGCCTTAAGATTTGCCTGATCGGTTTCTTTGGTAATTTCAAAGGCCTTGTGAAAATTATCGGAGGCGAGTAGATCCATTTCCAGTTCCTGCTGGATAATACCTATGTTATTTAATATAATTGATTGATCAACAGAGCTGTTTAATTCTTCTGCCAAATTCAAAGCCAGGTGATAACTGCTTAATGCTTCTATGTAATTATATTTTTTACTTTCAATAATACCCTGGTTAATATATGCAAGGGTTAATCCTTTTTTATCATTCAATTCTTTTAAGATTTGAATGGATTGTTCCAGATAATCTGAGGCTTCCTGTATTCGGTCGATATAGATCAGTGATAAACTCAAATCTCTCAAAGCTATTGCCTTGATGGTATTGTCATTTGTAAATGAGAGTGCTTTTTTATGAAAACTGATCGCTTCCAGATAGTTGTCTTTTAGCCATTCAGCATTTCCCAGGTAGTAATTGGCCAATGCCATCCCTTTCGAATATTGAATTTTATTGGATAAAGCTAATGCCGTTTCAGCATAATATACGATGGAATCAGGTTGCACATTGTTAAATAATTTTGCTTTATCAATCAGGGTTAAGATGTCAGAGGTGTCAATGGTATGATTCACTGGGTTTTCAATCGCTTGATTGCTGTTGTTTTTAGGATGACAGGAGAATAATAGAACAAATGTAAGTATTAAGCTTAAAGACCTAATACAGCTAGTGATTTGCTTGTTTTTTGTACCTGGTATGAAAGCGTTTAACAACATTTTAATATGATGATACTTGATTCATAAATAATGTCTTAAATGTACATAATTTTATCGATGAAATTAAATCGTGAATTAAGAAATGGTCAAGGTGTTGCCGGATGAATCGCTACTATATTTTGTAAAAAAATCAACTTTTCCCTTGATAATTACGTTTTTACCCCATTAAATATCTTCAAATGAGATATCCATGAGTTTATAATTTGCCCAATCCTGATAATTGTAATGCCACCATTCATAAGTATATGTCTCGAATCCGTTTTCAACCATAATCTTGCGCAGAAGTTCTCGGTTTTCAATTGCAGATTCAGGAAGATCCATGAAAGTATGAGATGCCTTCTCAGTAAAATCGTCAAAAGGCGTTGGCATTTCCAATTCCTTTTTTGATGCTAAATCAATCAGTGTGAGGTCAACGGCACAGCCGCGATTATGCACAGATCCCTTCCATGGAGCTGCCACAAAATTAGTGTCGGGATAAACATCATAAAACTTTACAGTTGCAGCATAAGGCCGGTAAGCATCAAATATTTTCAGACCCAGTCCCTGGGATTTTAATGCTGACTGAATTTTAACAAGTGCATCGGCAACCGGTTTTCTTACATAAGCTTTTGGCTGAGTATAAATGACCTGATGCGTAAAATTATTTAGAGTGGCATATCTGATGTCCAAAACAATATCAGGAATCATTAATTCCAGATCAACCAAAGCGTGCTCAGGTTGATCTTTAATGATGTTTTTATATTCAGAAATTTCAGAAACAACATCCAGTTCCTGCCTGTAATCCTGATTGGTTTCATGAATGCAAGAAGAAACCGATACAAAGAGGAATATACTTAAGGATACAATAAAAAATTTATGAAGAATTGTTTTCATAAAATTATTAATTATGAACAATGTTATGAATGAGATTAATCCAATTCTAAATTAAGACCAGGATCGTTTAAAAGTCTTAATAATATAAATGACGTTTAATCTTTTGTGTTGCTGTTTTCTGGAACGGATCAGTGTGTACAACAATAAGTTGGATGCGAGAGAATTTATTCACCCTGCTATTGATGTAGCGTTGGAGCTCCAATGCAAGTTCATCGATAGCTTCATCTACTTTTTGACTCATTTCTCCGAACTTCTCATCAACTCTTTGGTTAAAATCAGATTTAAGTTCCTTCAGTTTGAGTTCCAGTTCTTCCCGGTTAAAATGAACGAGGGCGGTTAATTTTCCTTTCTTCTCAATCACAATCGATTCAATAACATGACGGAAGTTATTGATAAGTGATTCAACTTCTTCCGGGTAGATATTTTCACCATTCGCACCCACAATTAAATTTTTTAATCTGCCTTTATGGCTCAGCCATCCGTTTTTATCGAATACGCCCAGGTCACCTGTTTTAAACCAGCCGTCTTCTGTCAATACTTCGCTGGTTTTAGCTTCGTTTTTATAGTAACCAAGCATTATATTTGGTCCTTTACCCCATATTTCACCCTCTCCGCTAATAGGGTCCGGGTTGTGTATTTTAAGTTCACAATCAACAACTTTTGGTCCAATGGCCTGATATCGTGTCATAGAGGGATTTGACCCTGCTAAAATCGGGGCAGTTTCAGTAAGTCCGTAACCTATTGCATATGGGAATTTCGCATCTCGCAAAAATCGTTCAACAGCAGCATCAAGTTTTGCACCACCAATACCAAAACATTTCAAATTTCAACCAAAAGTCTGGTATAATTTCTTTCCGGCCAATCGATGTACTAATTTTCGGGTTGGTTTAAAATTGTATAATATTCTTGTGAATGCTTTTTGTTTAATCTTAGGGAGGATGCTATTGCGATATACTTTTTCAATAATCATCGGTACTGTGAGCATTAATCCGGGTTTGATGCTTTGCATTGCAGGAATTAACACTGCAGCAGTTGGTGGTTTGCGTAGGTAGGTTACTCCGGCACCTTTTAAAATGGGCAGGATCAGGCCCAATGTATTTTCGTAGGTATGTGATAAAGGCAAAACTGATAGAAATTTGTCATTCTCGAGTATGGGTTGGATTTGATCGCCTTGTAATGCATTATAAATTACGTTTTTTTGGGAGAGCATAACCCCTTTTGAATCGCCTGTTGTACCTGATGTATATAATAAAATTGATAGTTTGTTTTCGTCGGGCTGGTAAGTTTTTTCAGGCTGGGCGTTTTTGTCAAAATTGAGATCCTGGTTTTTACCTTCAATGACCTTGAAATTATCAATCCGGATAATTGTTTCAACAAAATCTTTTTGGACGCCTTTAAGTTTATATTCTAAACTTTCTGAAATAAAAATGGCTTTAGCCTCCGAATGTTGTACCACATTTTCCAGTTCGTGAGTATTGAAATCAGGGAGAACAGGCACTACGATAACACCCATGCATTGCAATGCAAAATAAGTGATACCCCAATTAGGCATATTTTGACTGTAGAGAATTACTTTGTCGTCTGGCATAATAGATAGCCTTTCAAGGAATGCCATCAGAGCGTTGATCTGCGATCCCATTTCGGCATAGGTAAGTGCCTCTTCGTCTACAAAACCCAAAGCTTTATTTTGGGCATATTTTGCAACAACATCAGGGATGATGGTCGCGAAATTTAATTGATGATAGGTGTGCATAAAAATATGATTCAGATTACAAATATAATATAAAAGCGAAAGTAAGAATACATTTGTATGAAAACAGATTATTAATGATGTGCTATTTTTTATGAGAAAAAATGTGCTTTGCCTGCCAGTAAAGTGATGCAACGTTCAGGATAAGTGCCTGAAATGCCAGCCTTTTAATTTATTTTAACATATCACTTTATGATTCCATAAAATTTATTCTGGACTGGATACATTTGTCAAAAATCAATAATCAATCAACAATAATCATTAATAATTACACTCCATCTCCTTTATTCTACGATTCGGCAACTCTTTTTTGTGAACAGATTTTTCTGCACCCACTTTTGCACAAAACAATGAATGATGAAATTTATTTATACAATTATCGCGCTCATAATTACAATGAATACGATGGGCCAGACCCTGATCAGTGGTTTGGTTAAAGACGAAAAAGGAGAGTTGTTGCCCGGGGCCAATATATATTTTGAAGGAACTTATGACGGAACATCTTCTGATGCAGATGGGAAATTTAAATTTCGGACCAATTTGGTGGGCGCTCAGAAATTAACGGTTGAGTTTTTAGGGTTTGAATCTATTGTGAAAGACTTAATTCTTCCCGATTCAGCAATGCATTTTGTTTTTGTTATGAAAGAGAAATTCAATAAGCTGGAGGCTGTGACCATAACTGCGGGAACTTTTGAAGCCGGTGATAAGAAAAGATCAGTGGTGCTTAGTCCGATTGATATGGTCACCACCGCAGGCGCAGTAGGTGATGTTTATGGAGCCTTAAAAATGTTGCCAGGTGTTACAGCCAATCCTGAATCGGGGAAGCTATATGTAAAAGGAGGCAGCAGTGAGGAATCACAAACATATGTGAACGGATTATTGGTGCATGTTCCTTATTATTCTGCTGTTCCGAATACCAGCACGCGGGGTCGTTTTAATCCGTTTATTTTTGGTGGAACTGTTTTTAGTACCGGTGGATATTCAGCTGAATATGGACAAGCATTATCTTCGGTATTACTGCTCGAAACAAAAGATTTGCCCATACAGGATCAATTGGATCTGTCGTTTTTAAATGTGGGTCTTGAAGTAGCGGCCAATAAATTGTGGAAAAAAGGCGGGATCACCGCAACTGCAAAGTATAATAATTTAGGTCCCTACATGAGCATTGTGCCTCAAAACTTTACATGGCAAAAATACCCGGAAACTCTCGGTGCAGAGTTGAGCTTGCAACAGCATACCAAGCAAGGTGAAATTAAACTGTATGCAAACTATAGTCATTCAGATTTATCGGTAGATCAGGAGAATCCGGACAATCCGGAATCGCCTGTAAACTATGGACTGGAAGATGAAAATATTTTTGTGAATGCACTCTGGAAAGAGAGTCTCGGTAAAAAATTGTTTTTAAAAACAGGACTCAGCTTTACCAAAAATTCCAATGATATTAAATTAAGTTCTGAGTTAATAGATAAAAAGTTGGACGGATTGCATTTAAAAAGTGTATTGGTATATGAGGTAAATCCAAAAATTTTATTAAAATCGGGAGTATCGTTTAATCATCAGAATTATGCATTTGGATATGAATCAGAGGAAATAAATTTCAATGCTGAATATAAGAATAATCAGTTGGCAGCTTTTACCGAAGCAGAGCTCTACACCTCAAATAATTTCGTTAGCAGGGTGGGAGCCAGGATTGAACACTCAGATCTTCTCAATGATGTCAGGGTTTCACCCAGATTTTCAACAGCTTATAAAATAACAGAAAACGATGTATTGTCATTTTCCTGGGGATGGTTTTATCAAAATCCCTATGATGATTATTTGATTTATACACATAAACTTGAGCCTGAGCGTTCGGATCATTATACCCTTAGTTTTCAGCATACAAAAAATAACAGGGTGGCCAAACTGGATGTATATCATAAAGATTATAAAAATCTGGTTCGTTACGAAAGTGAGAGTTTCTATCTCCCCGACTCATACAACAATGGGGGCAAGGGATATGCGAGCGGTTTAGACTTATTTTGGCGCGATAAAAAAAGTATTAAAAACCTTGAATACTGGCTGTCTTATTCTTTTGTGGATACAAAAAGACTATACCGTGATTACCCGGTTGAAGTGAGCCCATACTATTCCAGTAAACATAACCTCTCTGTGGTCTTTAAGTATTACTTTCAGAGCATTCGGTCATTAGCAGGTTTTTCTTATCGCTACGGCTCGCCAAGAAATTATAACGACCCGAATTCTGATCAGTTTTACGGTGCTAAAACAATGGCATACAACACCATAGATTTAAACTGGACCCTTATATACAGAAATAATGTGATCTTTTATTTCTCTGCAACAAATGTGTTTGGGTTTAAACAAGAATTCGGATATCGATTTGCCGAAAACAGAAATGAAGATGGATTTTACAATAAAACCCCCATCATCCCGGGTGCAAAACGATTTTTTGTGATCGGTTGTTTTATCACCTTGTCAAAAAAAGGTGATGTAAACCAGTTAGACAAAATCGAATAAATCATGAAAGATCATCTAATGATAAATATTAACTTAAAATCAAATAAAATGAAAACAACAATTTTAACAATTGCAATTGCCTTTTTAACGCTCACAGGCCTTTCACAGGGGTCTCAGTTCGAACAAAAAATGGGAGAGGTACTTCAACGATACGCCCAATGTAAATCAGTTGAGGATTATCAACAGTCTGCTAATCAATTCAAAATGATTGCAAATGTTGAAAAGTCAGAATGGTTGCCTTTATATTATCATGCCCATGCATATATTATCATGAGTTTTATGACTCAGGAAGGGCCAACACAAAAAGATGCATTATTAGTTGAAGCCGAGCAGTCGATCGGAAAAATGATGGAGATGGTTCCTCAGGAAGTGGAGGCCATTGTTTTAAAGGCCTTTTATTATACGGCAAAATTAGTTGTGGATCCAATGAACAGGGGACAGGAATACCGTATGATGTTTGGACAAACGATAGGGAAGGCATTGGCAATTAATCCATCAAACCCAAGGGCCAGATACATGAAGTTGGCCAACGATATTGGGGGTGCCGGATTTTTCGGCAAAGATCCTGCTATTTATAAAGGAGATGTAGAAAATCTTTTGGCAGACTGGGACAATTACGAGCCAAAATCATCGATATATCCAAATTGGGGCAAAAGTTTTGTTGCCGATTTATTAAAAAAAGTGGGTAATTAATAAGGCCTTAGCTATTGGTCGTTGGGTTTTAAATTTTCCAGGTATTTAAATGAAATTTTAACCAAGGGCCAATAGCAAATATACAATGGTTTTTGTCATAACAAATGAGAAGGGTGAGAGCAAAACACAACTTTCGTGATTTTATTAAACTTATTTTCTAAATTTACACTTCATGAAAAACGATTTAAAATTTCGACAAATAATAATCAGGCCCTTTGATAAAGGTTGGAAATTTATACTGGCCAATGTGCTGTTAACTTTTATAGTAATTGTATTCTTTTTTTACCAGGCATTTAGTTCAGTTGAAGTATTTATAAGGAGTTTTTTGTGGGGGCTCTCGATATGTGTTACCCAATGGAGCGGAATCGTATTTATTACCTATAAAATTGATCAAAGAATACCTATTTTAAAGCATCCGACCAAACGAATAACACTCGGATTGCTTGCAATGGTTACATATTCAGTGGTTGCATATATTAGCATCCAAATCCTGATGCTTTATCTAATAAATGGAACATTTAGCCTGGGCGAAATATATTATATTTTTAAAGGGAGCTATGTTGCCTTCTTAATTGGAGCTTCACTGGCATTGATCTTTTCAGCAAATGGATATTTGCAGGCCTGGCGAAAAGCTGAGCTTCGGGGTGAACAGCTTAAATCCGAAATGCTCTCCTATAAATATGATTCTTTACGAAATCAAATTAATCCTCATTTTTTGTTTAACAGCTTTAATGTGCTGAGTGATTTAATTTATGAGGATCAGAACCAGGCTGTTAAGTTTGTTCATCAGATGAGCGGGCTGTTCAGGTATGTTCTGGATTGCCGTGATAAAGAATTGGTTCCGCTTGAAGAAGAGTTGGAATTTATCAAAACTTATATATTTCTGTTAAAAACCAGGTTTGATCAAAAAATTGAAATCAATAATCAATTAACAGCAGAAAAAGACGACCTGATCGTACCAATGAGTTTGCAATTATTGATTGAAAACGCAGTTAAGCATAATGTTGTATCCTCATCAACACCTTTAAAAATAGAGCTTACAAAAAATCAAGATTATATTGAGGTAAAAAATAGTTTACAAATCAAGAATGTTGGGGAAACTTCTAAAGGGGTTGGGATTTCAAATATTTATCAGCAATATAAATTTTTCACTGATCTGCCTGTTGAAATAAAACAAAGCGATTCTGCTTTTGTCGTCAGATTGCCGCTTTTAAAATCAAGTAACGAATGAATGTCGTAATTCTGGAGGACGAGCACAGAGCGGCACACCGCTTGGAAATGCTCATCAAGAAACTGGCCCCCGAAATGGATATCATCGGAGTGTTCGAGTCAGTTCGTGATGCAACACCTTTTTTTAAGAAGAACAAAGACATTTCGTTGGTATTTGCCGATATTCAATTGGCCGATGGATTAAGTTTTGAGATATTCAGGCTCCATAAAATACACTGTCCGATCATTTTTACCACCGCTTATGATCAATACGCCATCGAGGCCTTTAAAACAACTGGGATCGATTATTTGTTAAAACCGATCGAAGAGAAGCGTTTACAGCAGGCTTTTGATAAATTAAAAGCCATCCAAAAACCAATGGAACTGGATAAGATCGCCAGTTTTTTGAATATATTGAATAAACCCGTTTATAAGAACAGGTTTTTAATCAAAGTGGGGGATAAAATAAAAAGCATAGAAATTAGTGAGGTGCTGGCATTTTATAGCCTGGAGAAAGCCAGTTTTCTTTATACAAAAGATTTTAGGTCCTATGTTATCGACTATTCACTCGAGCAATTGGAAGGCTTGGTTGACAACGAAGCGTTTTTTAGGATAAACAGAAGATTTATGGTCTCTCATAAGGCTTGTAAGGATATTCTGGCCTGGACCAACAGCCGGTTAAGACTAAAGATTGAAGGTTTAAATGAAGAGATTATCGTTGCCCGGGATCGTGTTGGAGATTTCAAATCCTGGCTCGATCGTTAGATTTTTACATTCCTCAATCTCAGGCTGTTTGCAACAACCGTTACCGAACTCAATGCCATAGCCGCACCTGCAATCATCGGATTGAGCAAAAATCCATTGAAGGGATATAAAAGTCCTGCAGCAATTGGTATGGCAATAATATTATAGAAAAAGGCCCAAAATAGGTTTTGTCGGATGGTTTTAACAGTTGCCTTTGAAAGTTTAATGGCTGCGGCCAAATG
>CAYNTB010000036.1:0-9487 GCA_964399905.1 uncultured Bacteroidales bacterium
ATGGCGTTATTGTGATGCCGATGGTTCACTTACCGAAGCAAGTAATCCAAATGGCCGGATCATTCTATGCATTCGCCATTTGGATGGGTTTGGGCGTGATGTCAATTGCAGAAAAAACTGAAAAATATCTTAAGAATGCTAAAATAAATGCCATTGTTGTAACGGCAGTATGTTTTTTGGCCGTACCTGTGATCATGGCCAGCGAAGGCTGGGATGACCACGACAGATCGGGTAAATATGCAGCACGGGATTTTGCGTCGAACTACCTTAATCATTGTGATCAGAATGGAGTGATCTACACGGTTGGAGATAACGATACATTCCCCTTATGGTATGCACAGGAAGTTGAAGGTATCCGTACAGATGTCAGGGTCGTGAATTATATGTTATCATCAGGATATTGGTACGTACATCAAATGGCCAGAAAAATTTATGATGCGGAACCCCTGCCACTTACACTTAGTTTTGAGCAGTACGAAAAAGGATCCAATAAATTTGTACCATTCGTTGATATGAAAATTCAGGGACATCAGGAATTAATCGATATTATTCGTGTTATTGCAAGTGAAAACGATCGTACAAAAGTGAATTATGGAAGCGAAAAGGTAAATTTCTTCCCGACTAAAAAAGTAAAATTAACGGTTGATTCAGCAGCTTGCGTTGATAATGGTATTGTTCCACGGGAACTGGCTCATTTAATTGTTCCAGAAGTTGAGTGGGAAATCAGCACCAATACGCTTTATAAAAACGATCTTGCCTTCCTCGATTTTTTGGCCAATAACAACTGGAAGCGCCCGATTTATTTTTCAAGCCCGAAAGTGGTTGAGAGTGTTTTCGATGTACCCGAATATATTCATCTAGACGGAATGGTATATAAGTTTCTGCCAATTAAGGCTACCACCAAAGTCGATAAAGATTTGGGCAGTATTTTGGTTGATGAAACCTATGATAAACTCCTGCACAAATCAAGCTGGGGTAATTTAAAAGATCCGGGTGTGACCGTCGACAGGGAAAGTGCCAGGAATACGGCAATTGTCAGAAACAGTTTTATCAGGCTTGCCAGGGAGCTGACTAATGCGAACAAACTGGATTCAGCAGCTAAATTGGTCGATTACTTTATGGAAGAATTTCCGGTCAGTAAATTTCCACCTGATATTTTCGCAATCACCTTTGTTGAAACTTATTACAAAGCGGCTGAATATGAAAAAGCGAATGATTTATCCCGAATACTCATCACCAGATTTTCACAGGAATTCGATTTCTATTCCTCATTACCGAATGGATTTGATGCCTATAAAGATGAAATTCAACAATCGGTTACTTTTATCAGGTACCTGAATCAGATGGCCGACCAGTACAATCAAAAAGAATACTCAAAAGAGATTGAAGCTGTATTTCAGGAAAAGCTGAATAGATTATAAACCAAATGGCCCCGCTTTTATTCGGGGCTATTTTTTTATGGGTTTTTTTCTGTTGATAAAATATATTACGAAAACACCAATTAAAATTAAGGGTATACTTAAAAGTTGTCCCATATTCAGGGTCATACCTTGTTCGAAACTAACCTGGGGGACTTTTAAAAATTCGATCAGAAAACGCATTCCAAATACCAGTATCAAAAAGTATCCGAATAATTGTCCGTTTTCGAATTTTCCGAGTCTCCTTTTATAATATCTAAAAAGAATAATAAAAATAGTCAGGTACGACAGTGCTTCGTATAGCTGGGTGGGATGCCTGGGATCAAGGCCCATCTGTGGGTCATAATATCTAATAAAGTAAAATCCCCAGGGAAGACTGGTTATTTCGCCAAAAATTTCAGAGTTCATCAAGTTTCCGAGCCGGATAAAAGTCCCGGCAAAAGCTGTAAAAATAACCACCCGGTCGAGATACCACAACATGGGTATCTTGGTTTTGCGCGCATAAATATAAATGCCTAATATAATGGCTATAGCAGCTCCATGACTGGCCAATCCACCTTCCCAGATTTTTAAAATTTCGATCGGATTTTTTAAATATTTATCCGGTTCATAAAACAGGCAATGACCAAGTCTCGCTCCGATAACAGTAGCAATAATCATGGTAGTGGTCAATCCATCCAGAATATTGATTGATACTTTTTCTTGTTTGAAAAGTTTAATGAGCCAAAGATAACTAATTAGAAATTAGCCAGAAAATAAAACTCCATACCATCAAATAGAGAAAGGTCCAAGATTAAAAAGAACAGGATCGACATTCCAGGTGATGTATTGTAAAATCATAATAAAATATTTGTAACAAAAGTAATTATAAATTAATATTTCGTTCCCCGGATGCTTAAAAAATAAATTTAAAATTTGTTTAAATTTGATTGTCAATTTGTTAAAATGGAACTTCGTTATCAAATAGGGATCAACCTTCTTCCCGGAATAAGTGATATTAACGGGAAAAAACTTATTGCCTACTGTGGGGGTGCAGAGGCTGTTTTTAAAGAAAAAAAATCAAGCTTGCTGAAAATCCCCGGACTGGGGGAAGCCACTGTAAACAAAATTCTTAATGCTGAAGTTTTAAAAAGAGCTGATCAGGAAATAGCATTTATTCAGCAAAAAAAAATTAAAACTTTTTACTTTCTGGATGATGAATACCCGGAACGATTAAAGCATTGCATTGACGGGCCCATTATGATTTATTTTAAGGGAAATGCCGATTTAAACGCAAAGCGGGTGTTGTCCATCGTTGGAACCAGGAAAGCATCAACTTATGGAAGAGATATTTGCATTTCTATCGTAAATGAGTTGAAGGATCAGGGAGTATTGATTGTAAGTGGCCTGGCTTACGGCATTGATACCATTGCTCATAAGGCGGCGATTGATTCAAAATTGGAAACCCTGGGTATTTTGGCCCACGGATTGGATCGGATTTATCCGGCTGCAAACAGGGGCCTGGCTGAAAAAATGATTAATCAAGGAGGCCTGCTTACCGAATTTATTAGCAACACTAAGCCCGATCGCGAAAATTTCCCGAAACGTAACCGCATTGTCGCAGGTCTGTCGGATGCGGTTCTTGTGATTGAGTCGGCTCAAAAAGGGGGTGCACTGATTACCGCAGACATTGCAAATTCATATAACAGGGATGTTTTTTCAATTCCGGGGAGGGTTACAGATACGTATTCAGAAGGCTGTAATTATCTGATAAAAACAAATCGGGCCAGCCTTGTTAACAACGCAAACGACATTCTTTACTTTTTGGGTTGGGATCAGTCCAGAAAGAACAGATCGGTTCAGAAAAAAATATTTGTTCAGTTATCGGAAGATGAACAGAAAATACTTCAGATTATTGAGAAACATAAGAAAATGAGTATCGACCGCATTTGCCTGGAGGCACAAATGCCAACCAGTAAAATTGCTTCAATCCTGTTAAATTTGGAATTTGAAGGGGTGGTTGAATGTATGCCCGGAAAAGTTTTCAGGAGGATATAATATTATTGCCTGCCTTATTCATGGGATCATTCGTAATAGAAAGTGCCCGAATGCCAAAAATAACGGCTATGATTGTTGAAACAACACCAAACAAGCCAAGCAGCATATAATCTTCTGTGAAAAAACAAAACATATAAATGCCATGAAAAAAAGTGGCCGCAGAAACGCCCGTTAACGAATCAATGATTCTGTTTTTTCTCATTTTTTCGAGGCCCGTAAAAAAGCCGAGTATAACGGCAAAAATAATACTTGCGATGCTATAGGTATAAATGAATATCAAATTTGGCAGTGATATCACCAGGTCCAGATTATATAAAATAGAGGCAGTAATTGTAAAACCTGAACTGATAAAAAGTGAATAAACAATCCCATCAACAGGGCCGGTGAAATCTCTGTTAGGATAAAAAAACAACCTTAAAATAATGAATTTGATCAATTCAGAGCCAAATCCAATGATGATGAAAGAATAGAAAATGGTTCTTCTTAAACTTCTGGCCGATGCAAGATCAAGCCGTGTGGCAATATAATTTAAGGCGGCAAAAACCATAAACCCGATGATGCCTAAAAAAACAGCACCCATAATCCGTTTATAACTTTTTATCCTAAATTTGAAATGCATATAAAATAAAAACAAAAACAGAAAAATCGGGGCAATCAGGCTTGCGATAATTTGATCTGTATTCATGTGAAATGTGCATTAGGTTTTTCAAATGTAGTAAATTGTTAGTAGATTTACAATCGAAAGTGTTTTAAGAAATAAAATATTGATTATGAATAAAGTAAAGCTTGTCAAATTAAGTACGGAACAAATCAAAAATCTGGATGTTAAAAATTGGCAGGTCTGGGAAAAAGAAGTTTCCCGCTTTGATTGGGAATACGACCAGGAAGAGGATTGCTTTATCATTGAAGGCGAAATTATCGTTGAAACACCCCATGAAAAAGTACGGATTCAACCAGGTGATTTTGTAACTTTTGAGAAAGGATTAAAATGTACCTGGGACATAAAGCAGCCGGTTAAAAAACACTATCGTTTTAATGAATAAAAACTTCCCATTGAAAGGAATTGTGATAAAATCGACCGGAAGCTGGCATACGGTGCTTGATGAGAACCATCAACGCATAGAATGCCGCATTAAAGGGCATTTTCGGACGAAGGGCATAAAAACGACAAACCCTATCGCCATCGGTGATCATGTTCGATTTCAGCTCCAGCCGAACGAAAATATAGGCGTTATCGAACATATATACGAGCGCAAAAATTATATCATCCGAAAGGCCACAAAATTGTCGAAGCTTTCTCACATCATTGCTTCAAACCTGGATCAGGCAATTGTAATAGTAACCCTGGCCCATCCCAGAACCTCTACCGGTTTTATTGATCGGTTTTTGGTAACGGCTGAAGCTTATCATATTCCGGCCTGCATCATCTTCAACAAAATTGATTTGTATCAAGAAAAATTATGGGATCTGCATCGAAATATAAAATCGATGTATGAAGATATCGGATATCCCTGCCTGGAGATTTCTGTTAAAACAGAAACCAATATTGATCAGGTAGAAAAGTTACTGAGACAAAAAACAACTTTATTTGCAGGCCATTCAGGCGTTGGAAAATCAGCACTGATCAATAAATTGGAGGCAGATATCAATATAAAAATCGGGAATATTTCCGATTATCATCAAAAAGGGAAACATACCACTACCTTTGCTGAAATGCATGAATTGTCGAATGGCGGATTCATTGTGGATACACCGGGAATTAAAGAATTCGGGCTCATCGATTTCAAAATTGAAGAAGTGGCTGAACGTTTTCCGGAAATGAGAAAATATATGCACCAGTGCAGGTTCAATAACTGTACCCCTGTGCATGAACCGGGTTGTGGCGTAATTAAGGCACTGCAAGCGGGAGAAATTAGTTTGTCGCGATACGAAAATTACCTGAATATTATCAGCGATGATTATTTTAATGAAAAGCAATATCAATAATATAAAATTATGCTGGCAAAACATTTGATGACTGATGCGGTAATACCATTGAAGACATCTGATACAGGATCGGATGCACTTAGCCGTATGGATGATTATAAACTTTCGCATCTTCCGATCGTAAATAATGAAGAATTTTTGGGGCTGATTTCCGATGAGGATGTTTATACCATGAACGATTATGACGAGCCTTTGGGGGGCTATAAACTTTCGTTGGCGTTGGCGCATATTTACCATGATCAGCACATCTTCGACATCATCAAGCAGTTCGTTGATTTAAAACTCAGCCTTGTTCCGGTGCTCGATCATAACAATAAATACCTGGGCTGTATTACAAATAATCATTTGATTGAAAGTTTCGCAAAAATTGCAGCCATTGAAAATCCGGGTGGGGTTATTGTTTTGGAAGTCAGTCAGAACGACTATATGCTGAGCGAAATCTCCCAAATTATCGAATCGAATGACGCTAAGGTGTTGAGTCTTTGTGTTGTATCTGATCCCGATTCAACAAAACTGGATATCACGGTTAAAATAAATAAAATTGATATCCGCTCGATTCTGCAAACATTTAACCGTTACAATTATCTTGTAAAAGCTTCTTTTTCCGAAAGTGATGATTATGAAGATTTAAAGGATCGTTATGATTCATTCATGAATTATCTGAACATCTGACAGAACATCAAGGGCAGGAGAAATTTTTTGAAAGCCATCAGTTTTATCTGAAAGCCGATATCTCAGGCATTCAAATTATTAATATATGTTAAAAATTAAGAAGCTGAAACCATTAATTTTGTATCCTTGTAAATAATTAATCTGACATAGCAAGCTATGAAAATTGCTCTTTTCGGTAAATCACCCACAGAGGCATCCATGCCTTATATCCAGCAATTGATCCGGAAACTGGAGGAGGTGAATTGTGGAATCTTGATTTACGAGCCATTTTTTAAAATGATAGAATCTGCGGTAAGTTTTAACTTATCTTATCAATTGTTTAATACACATGAAGAGCTAAAATCGAATGCCGATTATATGATCTCAGTGGGTGGAGATGGAACCTTGCTGGATACTGTAAGTTTAATACAGGATTCAGGTATTCCGGTTCTGGGGATCAACCTGGGGCGCCTGGGTTTCTTATCGAGTATTTCGAAAGATGAAATTGCAATGGCAATCGATTCTTTGTCAAACAAAGATTTTAAACTTATTCCGAGAATTTTGATAAAACTGATCACCCGGGAAAAACTTTTTGGTGAGATGAATTATGCCCTCAACGAAGTCTCTATCCGGCGAAATGATTCATCATCGATGATGTTGCTGCATGTTTTCATCGACGGAATGATGTTAAATTCATATTGGGCCGATGGATTGGTTGTCGCAACCCCAACCGGATCCACAGCATATTCGCTGAGTTGCGGGGGGCCAATTATTACGCCCGGATCAAAAAACTTTGTAATTACACCCATTGCTACGCACAATTTAACCGTGCGGCCCATCGTTATTCCAGACGACAGCAAAATCAGGATAGAACTTGAAGGCAGGGAAGATCAGTTTCTGATCAGCCTTGATTCAAGAACGGAATCCATCAGCAAAAAAGTCGTTTTAAACCTGGAGAAAGAATTATTTAGTATCAATCTGATCCAAATGGCCAACAAGAACTTCTTTTCAACTATTAGGGAGAAGCTGAAATGGGGGCAGGATATGAGAAATTAATATGTGTGGATGGCCTGATTTTCAAAAAAAAATGTAATTTTGCAGGCTCAAAATTTTATGAAAAAAACAGCAGTTTTAATAACAATTATTTTGCTTATTCAGGCAGAAATTTATGCTCAAACAATGGAAGTGGGTTTGTTTGGTGGAGCTTCGTATTACCTGGGAGACATTAATCCGGGGGCGCATTTTCAACAAATAAAACCGGCTGCTGGTGTAATTGCACGATATAATTTCGATACCAGGTGGTCGGTTCGCCTGAGTGCCTTAATGGGTAAGGTAGCAGGTTCCGATTTGATTAGCCAAAAAGTCTTAAACCGGGATCTACAGTTTGAATCCCCCTTAACGGAAGTGGCTTCGGTTGTTGAATTCAATTTTTTCCCTTATGTGAACGGCAGTATGAGCAATTATTTTACGCCTTATATTTTTGGGGGAGTGTCGTTGTTTTTGTTTGATCCGCAGTATGATGGTATTAAACTTGCCTCTCTTCGTTACGAAGGAATGGTAAGTGGGAATGTTTACTATGGTACAGAAAATGTGAATTATAGCCGTCAGGGCTTTGCCATCCCTTTCGGAATCGGGGTAAAATACAGCGTGAGCCAGCGTGTTGGATTGGCATTTGAATGGGGCATGCGCAAAACATTCACGGATTATATTGATGATATCAGTACATCCTATCCCTTGGTTGCAGAATTAACAGATCCAATATACAGATCAGATTTAACCGATCCAACAGGAACACATTTGGCAGGCGAACAACGTGGAAATCCGAAAACCATGGATTGGTTCAATTTTGTCGGAATATCAATCACGGTAGAGTTTGATGTTTTTAAACGCACTACCTGCGTTGACTTTCAATATGGAAACCGCTAATAATAAAAATTGACTTATGAGTTTAAAAGACCGGATAAACCTTGATAATCTTCCCCAGCATATTGGCATCATCATGGATGGGAATGGGCGTTGGGCCAAAAAATTTGGGAAGCAAAGGATATTCGGCCATCAAAATGGGGTTAAAGCCGTTAGGGAAGCCTCTGAAACCGCAGCAGAATTAGGGGTTAGCTTTTTGACGCTTTATGCTTTTTCAACCGAAAACTGGAACCGCCCAAAAAATGAAATTGACGCATTGATGAAATTGCTGGTTGAATCCATCGAAAAAGAAACCCCGACCCTCAACAAAAATAATATCCGGCTGAATGCCATCGGCGATATCAAGAGTTTACCCGAACAAAGTTATGATCGTTTGCTTAAGGCCATTGACGAAACTTCAAAAAACGACCGAATGACACTCACATTAGCCTTAAGCTATAGTTCGAGATGGGAAATTGTGGAGGCGGTTAAACGAATATCAGAAAAAGTAAAAAATAATAAATTAAATATTGAGGAAATTGATCAGCAGCTTTTTGCTTCATTTTTAAATACCTCATCAATGCCTGATCCGGAGCTATTGATCCGAACCAGTGGAGAACAGCGTATCAGTAATTTCCTTCTTTGGCAAATTGCTTACGCGGAATTGTATTTTACACCCAAATTGTGGCCCGAATTTGATAAAGAAGAATTGTACAGGGCCATCATTGAATATCAAAGCCGCGAACGGAGATTCGGAAAGACTAGTGAACAAATTTTAAAGCATACGGAAGAATGATAAAGAAGGAAGCATTATATAAGCCTTTGATTGCAATCGTCGTCATGATCGTGATGATAAATTTACCTGTAATTTCAAAGGCACAGGTTTCAAGTAACCTGGAAAATTTTAAATTGGAATACAACAGTCCTGCCATTTATGAAATCGGAGACATTAATTTTATTGGGATCTCATATCTTGAGCCTAATGTGTTGCTGATGTTATCCGGCCTTAATATCGGAGATAAAATTCAGATACCTGGTGAAGACATTGCAGTGGCGATCAAGAAATTATGGAAACAGGGCCTTGCCGAAAATATTAAAGTTGAAATTATAGATATACAGGATGATAAAGTTTTCCTGAATTTCATTTTTACCGAAAAACCACGATTGTCTGATTTTAGTTTTGTTGGAATTAACAGGTCAGAAACGACAACCATAACCGATAAGATAAACTTAACCCGGGGTTCTGTTGTAACAGATTATCTGTTGTCGAGGGTTAAAAACGCAATTATTAAACATTATATCGAAAAAGGATTTTTGGATGTTGATGTCGATTTTAAAAAGGTACAGGATACAACCCTTAAAAATGCGATCACCCTTCAAATAATTGTTGACAAATCCGAAAAAGTAAAAATCTATAAAATCAATGTAATTGGTAACGAAAAATTATCTGATAATAAAGCCTTAAGGGCCTTAAAAGAAACCAAAGAGAAAGG
>CAYNTB010000036.1:9497-11018 GCA_964399905.1 uncultured Bacteroidales bacterium
GCCCGGCTTCCGCCCCGCAGGCCGCGCTTTACCTGGGCGAGCCCTGGGGTCTGAAGGACATCATCACCTTCGACATGGGCGGCACCACGTTCGACATCACCCTGACCCGCGACGCCCGGGCCAATGTGCCGAAGGACATCGACGAATGGATTTAATCCGTTGGGGAATATTGAAGATTTAATATTTGATGTGATCGGAAATGCAACCCGATTTGATTTTGCGGGTATGGTCGACAGCCTGAGTGCCTATGCGGATAAAAACTTAAAAATGAGGATATTCAAGGCTTCAAAATTTATCAAGGAAAATTATGCCGAAGACAAAATAGCCCTGATCGAAAAATATAACTCATTGGGTTTCAGGGATGCAAAAATTATTAAAGATTCAATCTATAAAAGTGAAGATCATGGCATTAATATAGATATCAATGTTTATGAGGGCCCGCAATATTATTTCAGAAATATTACCTGGAGCGGGAATACCATTTATAGTTCTGACTTCCTGAGTGCCGTCTTAAGTATTCGGAAGGGTGATATTTATAATAAAGAATTACTGGGGAAAAACTTAACCTATAATCCGAATGGAATCGATGTAAGTGCCTTGTACATGAACAATGGTTATTTATTTTTTCAGGCAGACCCGGTGGAGGTATTGATTGATAATGATTCGATTGATATCGAAATCAGAATCAGGGAAGGGAAGCAGGCTCGTATCAAAAACGTAACCATTAAAGGGAATACACGAACCAACGATCATGTGGCCATGCGCGAAATCCGAACCCGGCCCGGTCAGCTTTTTGATCGTGAATTGCTGATACGTACACAACGCGAACTTGCACAGCTCCGGTATTTCGACCCTGAAACACTGAGCCCGAATGTGATGCCGAATCCTTCAGATAATACGGTTGATATTGAGTATAAAGTTGATGAAACCTCTTCTGATCATTTTGAACTATCGGGTGGCTGGGGCTACGGAAGGGTTATTGGTACCTTTGGCTTAAGTTTTAACAACTTCTCTATACGAAATGTTTTTAAGAAAAATGCCTGGCGGCCGGTCCCATCGGGCGATGGACAAAAACTTGCCCTGCGATTTCAAACTTATGGCCGGGGTTATTTCAATTACAGTGCCTCGTTCACCGAACCCTGGTTTGGCGGTAAAAAACCAAATTCATTCAGCATTTCTTACTACCATTCGATGTATTCGAACGGATTAAAAAAAGGAGATGAGGACCGTTCATCCTTTGCAACAGATGGGATGACCTTCGGATTGGGAAAAAGACTCACCTGGCCCGACGACTTCTTTACCTTAATGCAGGCCGTTAACATGCAGCTCTATAAGCTCGATAATTACGGGCAGATATTTATGTTTGGAAGCGGAAACGGAACTTTTAACAACTTCAATTATAGCATCACCCTTGGAAGAAATTCAGTGAGTGCCCCCATTTATCCCAGAAGTGGTTCAGAGCTTTCGCTTAGTTTGGAGCTAACACCTCCATATTCACTTCTGAATAATAAAGATTATTCA
>CAYNTB010000037.1:0-10953 GCA_964399905.1 uncultured Bacteroidales bacterium
GAATTTTATATTTTTTGCAATATATTTCCAGAAAATGGTCGACCAATAATGGAATATCCTCAATACGCTCACGTAGAGGGGGCAACTGAATTTCTACGGTATTGATCCGGTATAATAAATCCTGCCTGAATTTGTTTTCATTTACCATTTGATACAATGGCATATTGGTAGCGCAGATTAATCGAACATCAATCGGAATTTCTTTATTTGTTCCCAGGCGAACAACTTTCCTGTTTTGCAGAACGCTTAATAGTTTTGATTGTAAACTAAAAGATAAGTTCCCGATTTCATCCAAAAAAATGGTGCCCTTATTAGCCGCTTCAAAACGACCTGCCCGGTCTTCTTTGGCATCTGTAAAGGCTCCTTTTTTAAATCCAAACAATTCGCTTTCGAACAAACTCTCGGAAATGGCCCCTAAATCAACGCTAATAAATACTTCTTTTTTACGGTTTGAAGCCCTGTGAATGGCCCTGGCAATTAATTCCTTTCCGGTTCCGTTTTCACCCAATATTAGAACATTGGCATCGGTAACTGCAACCTTTTGAACGGTTGTTAATACCTTTTCCATCGATTCCGATTGCCCGATTAAATTACTGTAAGCCTGATCTGAATCGGCAATCAAAACTTTTTGTTTGGTACGTAAATCTTCTAATTCAACTTTGGACTTTTTTAATTGAAGCGTGGTGGTAATAGTTGCCAAAAGTTTCTTGTTTTCCCAGGGTTTTAATAAAAAATTTGTGGCCCCTTCCTTGATCCCCTGCACAGCCAGTTCAATATCTCCGTAACCGGTAATTAAAATAACAACAGCCGTTGGATCGAGTTCCAGTATTTTATTCATCCAGTGAAAACCTTCTTTTCCGCTGGTTGCATCCGGCGAAAAATTCATGTCCAATAAAATTAAATCGTAAGATTCATTTTTTAGCAGATCCGGAATGTTTTCCGGATTGACCTCAGTATGAACTATGTTAATGTGTTGTTTGAGAAATAACTTGGCTGCTAATAGCACATCCTGATCATCATCAACGATTAAAACTTTGGCATCTAACTTCTCCATAATAATGAAACAAAAATTGAATGAATTAAAACATTGGCGTAAAGGTATAAATTCTGTTCGTATTTGTACAAAAAATTGAACGATATCGAACAATTGACCAGTTTCTGCCCATTAGCACCCTATGTAATGATCAATAAAAGAGCAACTTACAATAAGTGGCATAAATTTAGTTAAATAGTGTTAAAATATTAATTTTTAAGAAATGGACAGAGTTATAGAAAAGAAGAAATGGACGCCTAAAAAGATTGCAAGCATTGTTGCCATCGCAGCTTTCGTGTTTTTTATTGTTTACCTTTTATTTTTAAGAGACAAATCAAGCAAACTTTATGTTGATAAAAATCAACTTACGATTGCACCTGTACTGGCTGATAAGTTTCAGGAGTTTATTCCCATTGACGGGGTTGTGTATCCAAAAAACACAAATTATATAGATGTTGCGCAAGGGGGGGTGGTTGAACAAAAATTTGTTGAAGATGGGGCCATGCTCAACGAAGGAGATACCATCATTAAATTACTTAATACGCAAATGGAGCTCAGTTATATGGAGCAGGAAACCAGAATGCTTGCTGAAATAAATAATTTTAATACGACAAGGCTTGCCTTAGAGCAGAATAATTATTTAAGGCAAAAAGAAATTGTAAACCTTGAGTATACTATTGATAAAACTAAAATTGATTTTGAACGTAAGGTTCAATTAAAGAATGAAGACGTAATTTCACCAAAGGAATTCGAAGATGCCAAGCGAGAATATGAATTCACTTTAAAACAGTTGGACATTTCATTGAAGCTTCAACGTTTAGATTCCATGTCGGGGGCTAATCGTACCAAAGCAATAAATACTTCACTTGAAAGAACGGAACAAAACCTGGCCCTATTGAGAAGAAATATGGAAAATGCGTATATCAAAGCTCCGGCTACGGGAATACTTTCTTCATTTAGTGTGGAAATTGGGGAAACCAAAAGACAAGGTGAACGTCTTGGTCAGATTGATATGCAGGATGGGTTTAAACTTCGCGCAAACATTGATGAGAGATATATTTCAAGGGTTGCAGAAGGCCAGGGTGCTGAATTTGATTTCAACGGGCAGAATTTCCAGCTTGAAATATTTAAAATTTATACCGATGTTACCAATGGTTCCTTCCAGGTTGATCTTCATTTTGTTGATGGTTATCCCGAAAGTATAAAACGAGGACAAACCATTCAACTGCGATTGAAATTTAGCAGCGAATCAGATGCCATTATTATAAAACGTGGAAGCTTTTTCCAGGAAACCGGTGGCAATTGGATTTATGTTGTGGATGAATCGGGAAGCTTTGCTTACAAACGTCCGATCAGGATCAACAGGCAAAATACAAATTACTACGAAGTTATGGAAGGTTTGCAACCGGGTGAAAATGTTATCGTATCTTCATATGATTCATTCGGAAATAAGGACAAACTGATTTTCAGATAATCATTAAAACATTAAAAAAACTACATAATATTCATATAAAAATTATTTCACATGTTAAAAACAGTAAAAATATCAAAAGTATTTAGAACAGATGAGGTTGAAACCACTGCTTTAAATAATGTATCATTTGAAGTTAAAAAAGGTGAATTTGTTGCCATCATGGGCCCATCAGGCTGCGGAAAATCAACATTGTTGAACATCCTTGGATTATTGGACAATCCATCCGGCGGACAATATTTTTTCCTTGAAAATGAAGTTGCCAACCACAGCGAAAAACAAAGGGCAAAATTGGGAAAAAACAACCTTGGATTCGTGTTCCAGCATTTTAATTTAATTGATGAACTGAATGTTTTTGAAAATGTTGAACTGCCTTTAATTTATCTTGGATACAGTTCAAGTGAAAGAAAAAAACGTGTTGAAGAAGTTTTGGAGCAAATGCAAATTATCCATCGTAAAAAACACTTCCCATTGCAATTGTCGGGTGGACAGCAACAAAGGGTTGCAGTTGCGAGGGCCGTTGTTGCCAATCCAAGTTTAATTCTTGCGGATGAGCCCACGGGTAACCTCGATTCAGCGCATGGCGAAGAAGTGATGAACTTACTGGAGGGCCTTAACCAGGCTGGTACCACCATTATTATGGTTACACACTCGCAACGCGATTCGGAATATGCACAGCGCGTGATTAGATTGTTTGACGGCCAGATTATTAATGAAAATATTAAAAGCACAACAGCAGTTTAATAAAAAAAGGGAAAATTTCTGGTTATTAAGAAATGAAGCCTTGCGGTTAATAAATCAAATTATTTTTTGAGTTTTAAATGCTTCTTTCCTTGTTTTTGTGCTTCTGGTAGGTGTTGTACAAATTACTTGGAAAGAAGCTTTTTTTAGGAAAAAATCATCAATTAAATGATTGTAAATTATATTAAATTAACTTTTCGAAATCTATTTAAAAACCCAGGGTTTTCATCAATCAATATCCTTGGTTTAGGAATTGGGATGGCAGCTTCCATCCTCATTTCATTATGGATTTTTGATGAGTTAAGTTACGATCGTTATCATAAAAATGCAGATCGAATCTATCGGCTGGAACGTGAAATTATTCAAAATAATGAATCAAGGATGATTCCGATTACTGCAGCTGTTTATGCAAATCATATTGCGGCACAGTACCCGCAGATTGAAAATTCGCTTCGGCTGATCAAACGAAATTATGCAATATTAAATGAAAAAAATATTGCAGTTCGTGAAACAATTTTTTTTGCTGAAAAAAGCTTCTTTGACATCTTTAGCATTCCTTTAATTAAAGGTGATCCATTAACTATTTTAACTGAGCCCAAAACATTGGTGCTGACAAAAACCGGGGCTCAAAAGTATTTTGGAGATGAAGATCCAATCAACCAATCATTAACATTTGATATTTCGGGCCAAAAAATAAATTATATGGTTAAGGGGGTTATGGAAGATATTCCTGAAAATAGCCACTTTCATTTTGATATTCTGGCCTCCTTTTCTACACTTGTTGCCAACCAAATGGTTGATTTAAACTCGTGGAACGACAATAAACTTTATACTTATTTATTGTTGAAAAAGGGAGCTGATAGTAAGCAAGTTGAAGAAAGACTTCAGGAAATGGTAACCACCTATGTTGATCCTGCACGCATACTCATGTTTGGGGGCAAGAAGCCTTCTTCTGACATTATTCTGAAACTCCAACCAATCACCAAAATTCATTTCAACGATACTTCAAATTATGCAATTGAACCAAACAGAAATAAAAACCTGATTTATTTGTTCTCTTTTTTCTCTTTGCTTGTGTTGGCAATGGCCAGCTTTAATTATGTGAATTTATCAACAGCCATTGCAGGAAAACGCTCTTTAGAAGTTGGGGTTCGAAAAACAATGGGTGCAGCAAAAAAGCAATTAATTTTTCAATTCATTGGCGAATCAGTGATATTGTCAATGGTGGCATTGGCAATTGCATTTTTATTAATGGAAATTACATTGCCATTTTTTAATGATTTTACAAATAAATCCTTGTCTCTTGCTTCCATCTTTAGTGGAAAAAGTTTATTGTTTATTTTTCTGGTGGTTTTTGTCACGGGATTTTTATCTGGAATTTACCCGGCTTTTTATTTGTCATCTTTTAAACCTCTAACCGTTTTGAAAGGTAAAAGCTGGGGAGGTTTAAACAAATTAAGTTTACGGCAAATATTGGTTATTACACAGTTTACTATTTCCATCGCTCTGATTATAG
Organism: uncultured Bacteroidales bacterium; assembly: GCA_964399905.1. GTDB lineage: Bacteria > Bacteroidota > Bacteroidia > Bacteroidales. The sequence continues at coordinate 4,762 of CAYNTB010000037.1, forward strand.
GCGCGATAACCGCAAATCTTCAACTTAAATATTTTCGAAATAAACCCCTTGGATTCGAACGTGAAAATGTTTTGATAATCCAGACAGGAGATAAGTATGCGAGGCAACATTTTGAACCGTTTAGAAATGAACTTTTACAGCAAAAATTCATCAAAAATGTTTGTTCTTCTTCAAATATTCCAACATCAGCTTCAGTTTCTGATAATTTTTACGGAATCGATACATATCCAGGAGAAAAATTTACCTTTTGGTTTTATTCCATTGATGAAAACTTCATAAATACTTATGGAATTGACTTGCTTGCAGGTAGTGATTTTGCGAAAGAACATTTTTCAAATACGGAAAATAAATGTATTGTGAATGAGAGTGTAATATCCATATTAGGCTTTAAAAATCCCCAAGATGCAATCGGAAAAACAATAACCCATTTTGGATATAATGGCGATAAACAGGAACTAATTGTGGGTGTTGTAGCAGATTATCATTTGCTGGGATTGGATCAAAAAATCCGACCCATGGTTCACTATTTCAGCAATGAAGCAAGCTACTATATTTCTATAAAATATGAGAATGCTGAGAATGAAGAAATATTAAAAGTGGTTGAAAATATTTGGGCCAGTCAATTTCCTCAGGCACAATTTAGTAGTAGTTTTCTTGAAAACAGATACAATAATTTGTATGTAAATGAACGAAAAATTAACCAATTATTAATTGCATTTACCCTGCTTGCTATTTTTATTGCTTGCATGGGATTGTTTGGATTGGCTGCCTACATTGTTCAACAAAGGACCAAAGAAATAGGGATCCGAAAAGTGCATGGTGCCCCTAATATTTCAATCATTAATTTACTAAATGGCGTATTTATAAAATGGGTGCTTATTGCCAATATTATATCATGGCCAATTGCTTATTATCTTCTTGACGAGTGGCTGGCAGGTTTTTATTACCGGGTGGATTTACCTTTATGGGTATTTCTTATCTCGGGAGCTATGGGTTTATTAATTGCTGTTGCAACAGTTAGTTATCAGGCTTCTATAGCAGCCAGATCAAATCCGATAGATAGTTTACGTTTTGAGTAAATAGATGTATATTAATAAAAATTAAAGTTATGAGAGAAGTAGTAGTTTTAATCCCGGATATTGACAGAGAACAAAACGTGGAAATAGATGTACGTATTAACGGCCGCAAAAAAACCCTTGAATACAGGGTTGAATTATTGGACTGGGAAGGAAACGATGTTCCGCCAAAAGATAAAGTTCAGGTTCTTCGTCATAAAATCGCAGCTTATGATAAAGATTGGGAACTTGTTGAAATTGGAGCCCCAAATGAAGATAACATCCCTCTGATGTTCCGAAAGAAATCAACCAAATAAAGCATTTAATTATAGAACCATAAAATTTAACTGTATGAAAAAAACACTGTTTACCTTGCTTTGTGTATTATTTGTATTTTCAGGTTTTGCACAAACTGATGTTGAAATTGAAAAAGAAAACATCAAAAAAATTATACTGACTGCCTATATTGATGGAATCCATAATAAAGGTGAAATAAGTCAGATTGAAGAGGGCTTCCACCCTGGTTTTAATTTGTTAATCTTACAAAATAACCGGCTCGAAAAATTACCAATCTACAATTGGATCGAAAGCTCAAAAGAACGAATAGAAAAGGATCCAAGTCCCCTGAAAGAGGCTGATAAGATGTTATGTGAGTTTATGAACATTGATGTTACAGGTACGGCTGCAGTTGCAAAAATCAAATTATCAAAAGGCGGAAAGGATATTTTTATTGACTATCTTTCTTTATATAAGTTTGATGAGGGCTGGAAAATTGTTGGAAAAATATATTACCGCTTACCTTGATTCATATTATGGAAAAGTTGAACTAAAAGTATGACTACTTTACTAAATTTACATCATAATATCGGGTATTGGAAAAGTGAAGAAAAAGACCTTAATTATTTTAATTTTTAGCCTGCTTTTAAGCGGGCTTTTTGCACAAAAAAGAACCTATAAAACCTTACGGACATTAATACCTCCAACAATTGATGGTGTATTGGATGATGAAGTGTGGGATCAGGTTGAATGGGCGTCGGATTTTAAACAACGTGAACCTCATAGCGGAGCTGATCCCTCGCAAATAACCGCTTTTAAGATTTTGTATGATGATAATAATCTTTATATCGGTATTAAGCTTTATGATAAGGATCCCGAAAAAATAGAAAAACGAATGACCAAAAGGGATCAGCTGGACGGAGATCAGATATTTATCGGGCTGGATTCGTATAATGACGACCGGACAGCATTTGTTTTTGGGGTGAGTGCCGCCGGAGTGCAAAGCGATATGTTGATCGCCAATGATATGATGGACCCGGACCCAAACTGGAATGCAGTTTATCTTGTCAAAGTTTCTCATGATCAGGACGGCTGGAATGCAGAGTTCAGGATTCCGTTATCGCAATTGCGATTTGCGAGTGTTGACGAATTAACCTGGGGAATGCAGGTTTTTAGGGTCATCTTTAAAACGCAGGAGAATGTAATCTGGCAATTTGTCCCACAGGATTCTCCGGGCTGGGTGAGCCAATTCGGTGACCTGATTGGTATTGACAATATTAAACCAAAACTTAACACTGAAATTTTGCCCTATACCGTTCTTAAAATGAGAAGATTTGAAGAAGAACCAGGGAACCCATATGCAACCGGAAAAGAAGAAAAAATTTCGATGGGTGTGGATGGTAAAATAAGCCTTACCAACGATCTGACTCTAAACTTTACGATAAACCCTGATTTCGGTCAGGTGGAATCCGATCCTTCCGTCGTTAACCTTACTGCCTTCGAATCGTTTTTTGAAGAAAAGAGGCCTTTCTTTATTGAGGGAAAAAATATTTTTAGTTTTCCCTTAGCCAATGGAGGACCTTTCGAAGTTGACAACATCCTTTATACCAGAAGAATAGGGCGAAATCCACATTATGAACCTGACATTGCCGATAATGAATATCTTGACATGCCCAGTTTTACAAATATACTGGCAGCCTTTAAACTGTCTGGTAAAACCAGGCGGGGTTTGTCGGTTGGAATAATGGAGAGCATGACCCCCCGAATGTTTGGGGAAATCAGTGACGGGAGTACCGGGCAAAAAATGGCTGTGGAACCATTTACAAATTATTTTTTGTCGAGATTTCAGAAGGATTTTAATAAAGGAACAACCACACTTGGCGGTATCATTACTTCCACAAATCGAAAAATTGAAGATGAAAGTTTGGAATACCTGCCAACTGCAGCATATACAGGTGGAATTGATTTTACGCATTCGTGGAAAGAACGGACGTATAATATTTCTTTTAAAACATTTTTTAGTTTTATTAACGGGAGCAGCGAATCAATTACAGATTTGCAGGAATCACCGGTTCGCTATTTTCAACGACCTGATGCGAGTCATGTAAACTATGATACCACCCGAACAAATCTTGCCGGGCATGGGGGTATTTTTCAATTTAACAAAAGTGGAAATGGTCATCTTTCGTACACCTTTTTTGTGAATTGGCGATCGCCCGGACTGGAAGTTAATGATTTGGGATTTATTCAGCGTTCGGATGAGATACAACAAGTAGCATGGGCTTCATATCGATGGTTTCAGCCATTTGGCATTTTCAGGAGTTTGAATTTAAGTGTGGCCCTCTGGAATGCATGGGATTTCGCTGGACGTGGAATTTATAATGGAGGAAATTTCAATGCAAGCGCACAGTTTAAAAACTATTGGAGCATTTCGACAAATGTAAATAAAGAAGGAAATTCATTGGCAAAATCAGAATTGCGGGGGGGGCCTTCATTAAAAGTTCCCGGTAATTCTCAGTTTAACATAAATATTCAAACAGATAGCCGCAAAAAAATCAGCTTTGGTTTTAATGGCAATTTTATGAGGGGTGCAGCGCAGTTCAATCGGATGAATAATTTTGGATTTTCATTAAGCTATCGTGCCACCGATGCCTTTAATTTTTCATTGGTGCCTTCATTTTCAAATTCTACAAATGAATTGCAATATATTGACACCTACGAATATAATGGTGATCGATATATAATGGGCAAGATAAACAGTAAGCAATTTGGTGCTGCATTGCGCATTGATTATAACCTGACCCCTGAATTGTCGATCCAATATTATGGACAACCATTCATTTTTGCAGCAAATTATACAGAACTTAAAAAAATCACCGATCCATTGTCCGATAAATATTTGGATCGTTTCCATGTTTTTAATTCAAACGAGATTAGCTACGATCGTGAAAGCGAATACTACAATATCGATGAAAATATGGATGGTATTGTTGATTATCAGATTGAAAATCCAAATTTTAATTTTTTCGAATTCAGGTCAAATCTTGTTGCCAGGTGGGAATACAGCCCCGGATCAACCATCTATTTGGTTTGGGCACAGGGACGAACAGGGGATAATTCAAAGGGTCACTATTACTTTAAGGATGATATCGAAGATTTATCGAAAGTTTATCCGGAAAATATATTTCTGTTAAAGTTTTCTTACAGAATTGTTTATAACCGGAAAGGTAAAAATTCTTAATTTTATCGTAGTAAAATATAAATAAATCCGACTTATATAATCATTAAAATTAAATGCCATGATTAGAACAAACAAATTAACAAAAATCTTTAGGACAGATGAAGTAGAAACCACTGCTTTGAACGAAGTTACTTTTGAGATTAAAAAAGGGGAATTTGTGGCGATTATGGGACCTTCGGGATGTGGTAAATCGACTTTACTGAATATTTTGGGATTGCTTGATAATCCGACTGAAGGAGAATATTTCTTCCTGGATAACGAAGTTTCGAAACATTCCGAAAAACAACGTGCAAAACTCAGAAAGCAAAACATTGGTTTTGTGTTTCAAAATTTTAACCTGATTGATGAACTGAATGTTTTCGAAAATGTGGAACTTCCGCTTATTTACCTGGGCTATTCAAGTTCTGAACGTAAGAAACGAGTTGATGAAGTATTGGAGCAGATGCAAATTATTCATCGTAAAAAACATTTTCCACTGCAGCTTTCAGGAGGGCAACAGCAAAGAGTTGCCGTTGCGCGTGCCGTTGTTGCAAAGCCGGGCCTGATATTGGCAGATGAGCCTACCGGAAACCTTGACTCTGCGCATGGTGAAGAAGTGATGAATATGTTGAATGACTTGAACCAAAACGGAACCACCATCGTTATGGTTACCCACTCGCAGCGCGATGCTGAATACAGCCAACGGGTGATTCGTTTATTTGACGGTCAGATTATTACAGAAAACATCAAGGATAAAATATTATAAGTTTCATAAAAATTTAAGCATATTTTGTAACAAGCATTTCATCTCGTTGTCTAATATTTGTTATTTAACCTAAAAAACCATGATAAAAAACTATTTTAAAAGTGCTTACCGGAATATTGTCAGAAATAAGTTTTATTCTTTCATTAATATTTTGGGTTTGGCCATTGGATTTATTGCGACTATCATTATTCTTTTGTACAATCAAAATGAATTGAATTATGATAAGCACAATGAAAAATATGATCGTATATACAGGCTCGAATCGCATTTTACAATAGCCGGTAAGGATGATCTTTTTGCGGTTACCTCAGTACCCTTGGGGCCTGCATTCAAAATTGAATACCCCGAGGTGGAACAATTTGTCAGATTGCTGGGCGGAGATGGAATGCTTATCGAAATAGAGGATAAGGAATATTATGAAGACCGTTTGTTTTGGGCCGATTCTACAATTTTCGATGTTTTCACCCATGAATTCATCTACGGGGATGCAAAAAATGCACTTACTGAACCCAATACCTGCGTCATCAATGAAAGCTTGTCGAAAAAATATTTTGGCAACCGCAACCCCATCGGAGAAATCATAAGGGGTGCCGGGGATATAAGCTTCAAAATTACCGGTGTGATGAAGGATCAGCCTGATAATACCCACTTAAAGTATAGTGGATTGTTTTCGGTGGTTACTTTATCCGAACGGATTGGGAGAGATCGGTTTAATAGTATGGATCCACCCGCTTTCTGGAATATTGCAGTGCAAACTTATGTGCTGTTAAAAGAAAATTCCTCCATGGAATCTATCCTCGAGAAATCGCCCATATTTTATGAAAAATATAGTATAATACTTGCAGGTGATGTAATATGAAAAGACAGAAAAAACC
>CAYNTB010000038.1:0-10898 GCA_964399905.1 uncultured Bacteroidales bacterium
AAATACAAATTGATTGTCAATTTTATCTCCATGCGCCACTTCACCGTCAATTTTAATAATCTTATCGCCAGCCAATATTCCAACTTTTTCAGATGGTCCGCCAGCGGTTGGCCCGATCACCAAAATGGTATCATTAAAAATCTGGAATGACACCCCAATACCTTCAAAACTCCCTACCAATGGCTCATTTACGGCTTCTATATCTTCCTTTGAGATATAGTATGAATGTGGATCCAGCTCCTTGAGGGTCTGAATAATCGCATTTTCTACCAATTTAGGTTCATTAATTGTATCAACGTATGCATAGCGGATGATTTGCATGGCAGTGGCCAGTTTTCTTAGATTCTCATCAATTGCCTGTGCCCTGGTGGTGCCCGTTGTTACGAACAAAATGACAGCCAACAACCCAAACTTCATCATTTTACTATTAATTCTTTTCATAACTAAGTAATTTATTTTTAATGGCCCGGATGGAAACCGACGCTGAGATTTTTTTTGATGCTCAGACCACTCTTGAATGTTTGTATCTTAATACTCATGATCTCAAGCTATCTCTGACAATAAGGATACAACTATTTATTAAACCTTACGCTATCCATCCGACCAATGTTTAATTGCCAAATTTAAGAATAAATAAAAGCAATAATTTTAACAAAAAACACAAATGTGTTAATTTATGTTAATGTCTGCTTAAAAGAAAAGATTGTGTTTACTAATATTCCAACAGTTTTTGAGCCGCGGAATAAATCTTATCTGAATTGGGCAAAATGGCTTTCTCCAGAATCCGGTTAAATCCAACCGGTGTAAAAGTTGATCCAACCCGCTGCACCGGTGCATCCAGAAACTCAAAACATTCACTCGTAATAATCGCTGAAATTTCAGCCCCAAAACCTGAGAATACCTTGTCTTCGTGTACAATGAGTGCACGATTTGTTTTTCTGACAGAATTCAGAATGGTTTCTTTATCCAATGGGATAATCGATCTTATATCTATTACTTCGATAGATTTATTTAAATCTTTTTGTATTTTTTCTGCTACCTGCATGCTCATATGGGTTGTTCCACCATAAGTTATCAGGCTTAAGTCAGTTCCTTCCCTTCTAATTCTGGCTTTCCCGAAAGGAACTTCAAAATCATCAGGAACCGGTGCTTCTGCCAGGGGGTCGTTATAGAGTGCCTTTGGTTCAAGGAAAAGGGTTGGCCCTTCTGAGCGCATACTTGTCCTTAACAATCCGGCTGCATCATCTGCCGAGGATGGATACACTATTCTCACACCCGGAAGTGTGCTCAATGCCCCTTCGATGGTTTGCGAATGATACAAGCCGCCTCCTATATAACCTCCTGATGCTAATCGCACTGTTACATTAGCCGAAAACTGGCCTTTTGTTCTCCAGTAATCATGCGTCAATTCAACAAATTGTTCCATAGCCGGCCAGAAGTAATCAGCGAATTCGGCCCCTTCAACAACGATTCTAATTTTTTTGTCAAAACGGCTCATACCATTTGCTGTTCCCAGAATAAAGTCTTCCGCAATGGGAGCATTAAAAACTCTTTTCGGACCGAACTCCTGCTGCATCCCTTTACTAACATTAAAAATCCCCCCTTTATCTTTGTTGGCCATATCCTGGCCCCAGATAAAAGTATCCGGATTATGTCTGAATTCTGCCTTCAGGGTTTCATTCAGTGCCTCAATTAATCTTTTGGTTTCACCTTTTCCGTTTGTAAGCCCTTCCGGATATTTTTTTGAAATATAAGGTTCAGGTATTACAAAATCATGAATAGATTCGGGTGATGGATCGGCTGAATTAATGGCAATTTTATGGGCTGCAGATAACGTTTTTTTTACCTCTGAATCCACTTGATTTAATTCACTTTAAGTGCATATCCCCGAATAGGTCAAACGTTTTCTAAATCGCTTTAACGGGTCCTGACCTTTTACATCCAATAATTCATATTGATCGCGATAAAGTTCATGACGGTCTGAATTTGAATGCGATCCAATCCTGACACAATTGGCATGCACAATCACCGGCACACCTTTTTCCTTAACGATCCTTTTTGCCTTAAGCATGGCATTCATTGAGTTGAAAGGATCCTTTCCGTTACAATAAATGATTTCAAGGTTTTTAAATCCCTGAAAATTATCAGCCGCGCGAGGATTCGCTGTTTGTTCAGCTTTGGGAACAGAAATTCCAAATCCATTATCCTGAAATACAAAAATCACAGGTAGTTTTTCATTTGAGGCACCGTTAATGGCCTCATAAACATAGCCCTCCGAAGTTGAAGATTCGCCCTGAGAGCTAATCGCCACCCCATCAGAACCATAATATTTTAGTGCCCTTGCAACTCCGACTGCATGAAGCGTATGGTTACCCGTAGCTGACGAAACATTATGAATGTTCCATTCGGGTTTTGCAAAGTGGTTCGACATATGTCTTCCGCCCCCTGCAACATCTGAGTCCTTTGAGATTCCGTTCAGAATGATTTCCTCTGCCGTTAAACCCGAAGAAATTGCGGTAAGCATATCCCGATAATAAGGAAATAGATGATCTTTTTCTTTGTTAAATATTTGTCCGATTGCCAGTTGAATACCATCATGACCGGCATAGGGCGCATGGTATGACCATCCCAGTGCCTGCTTTAAATAGTTTGGGGCCTTTTCATCTAATTTTCTTCCCAATACCATGAGCGTATACCATTTTTTCAGGGTCTCTTTATCGGTATTTTTAATGGTGAGTTTCTTGTCTGACCTGGTCAGTTTATATTTATTTCGTTGTACCATACTCATTTGTAGCTTAATACGTCTAAATTGCTTTATAATTATTGCCACAAAGATACGAAAATATTTTTATTTATAATTATTCCAAATAATTATAAGCGGCACTGGTATAAATGTTGCGAACGAAAGCCAAATTCCGGACCCATATTTCCGATATTTATTCGAATCGCTTACGCCATACTTTTCTTTAAACTGCTATGCAAAGACAAGGATCAAATCATCAAATCTGAATAATTTTCGGGAATACGATCATTAAAAACATGATTACGCGGGGTAACAAATTTATTCCTCGCTTCGGACAAATCCACTTCAACAATGTGCACTGCATCCTGATCGGCAACCGCCTGATCCATTATCCGGGCATCCGGGTTCGTGATGAACGATTTACCGCTAAAAGTGATATCCCCTTCGGTTCCATACCTGTTAGAAGTGACAATAAAAATTTTATTCATAAATGCCTGGGCAGGAATACATTTTTGGGCATTCGCGGTAATCAGGTTTGAAGGATGACACACAATATCTGCTCCTTTCATTGCAACCACTCGCCAAACCTCCGGGAATATATAATCAAAACAGATCAGCATTGCCGTCCGGGCAAATCCAATATCAAAAACCGGCAAACCTGCAATACCCGGCCTAAAAATATCTTTTTCGTTTAAAAACAGATGTATTTTCTGATATTTACCGATATAGCCATTCGGGCCAATCAAAACGCTTGTGTTAAACAAATCGGTTCCAATTTTTTCGTTCATGCCGGCTACCACGAATTGATTTTGTTTTTTTGCAACGGCAACCAGAAATTCAACAAATTTGCTTTTTGCGATTTCTTCGGAACAATTATACGCATCGTTTCGGCTGGCAAAATTATAACCGGTACTGATCAATTCGGGCAAAACAACGAGCTCGGCATTGGATGCCTGTGGAAACAGGGCCGCTATTTTTTCAATGTTTGAGCCAATATCTCCCAAATCAGGTTTCAGTTGAATGTAGCCAATTTTGTTCATTTGATTTAGCTTCTCAGGATTTTAAATTCACCATCAACCTCTAATTTGATAATGGTGGATTGCTTAACTTCTTTTACCGAATATTGGTCAATATCTACAACATAGTCTACCCCTTTTTTTATTTCTTCATCAATTTTACCAAAATACATTGGAGCAGGCAGTCCTGAAAAATTTGCGGAAGAACTAACGATGGGCCGTCCAAGTTTTTCGATCACCCTTTTACAAAATTCATTTCGCACAATTCGAATAGCGACGGTATTATCTTCGGCAATCACATTTTTTGCCAGGTTTTTTGCATTTGAATAAACGATGGTAAGTGGCGTATTTACATTATTGATAAGATCAATGGCAATATCAGGGACAATTTCAATATATTCGCTTAAATGATCTGCCGAATCGAGCAAAATGATCATCGTTTTGCTCTCTTCTCTTTTCTTCAATTTAAATATTTTTTGAACCGCTTTGGCATTGGTCGCATCGCAACCGATGCCCCAAACCGTATCGGTAGGATAAAGTATTATCTTTCCCTCTTTTAAATACTTAACAGCCTCATTAACGATATTATTCATAATTCAAAAAGTAAGACCTCTTATATATTCATTTTATTTGCAATAACCAATACTCAGAATTTATCAAACAGCAACATCATATTCGCGCAATGCATCATTTAAGGAGGTCTTTAAATTTGTTGATTCTTTCCTTTTACCGATAATCAAAGCACAAGACACCTGAAATTCTCCAGCGGGAAATTTTTTGGTATATGATCCCGGGATCACAACTGATCGTTCAGGAACAATCCCCCTCATTTCAATGGGTTCGGACCCGGTAACATCAATTATTTTTGTCGATTGCGTTAAAACCACATTTGCCCCTAACACCGCTTTCTTTTTAACAAGAACCCCTTCCACCACAATGCTTCTTGATCCGATAAAGCAGCCATCCTCAATAATCACCGGAGCTGCCTGAACGGGTTCTAATACTCCTCCAATGCCAACTCCGCCACTTAAATGTACATCTTTACCTATTTGTGCACATGAACCCACTGTTGCCCAGGTATCAATCATAGTACCCGAGTCAACATAAGCCCCGATATTTACATACGAAGGCATCAATATTACACCTTTTGCCAGATAAGAGCCATAACGTGCAACTGCATGTGGAACAACCCTCACCCCTAATTTATCATAATCTTTCTTCAGGTCGATTTTATCGTGAAATTCAAAAGGAGGCACTTCTATTTTTTTCATTCCCTGGATCGGAAAATATAAAATCGCTGCTTTCTTTACCCATTCATTTACATTCCATCTAATAATTGAATTACCACTTTCATTCATGACTGCTTCAGCGATCCTAAGCTGACCCTTGTCCATTAAATCAACGGCCTGCCTGATGGCTTTTATTGTTTTGTCATCTTTTAGCAAAGCTTTGTCATCCCATGCCAATTCAACTATTTCCTTTAAATCTTCAAACATATTACGGAATTTAGTTATCAAAATTATATAAAAATTCTTCAGTATGAAGACTTCTTTGTAATTTTGTGGCATTAAAGCAGAACAGAATCTTAATAAAATTGAATTGGGAAGAATTTTAGCCATCGATTATGGGCGCAAAAGGGTTGGGATTGCGGTAACGGATGAATTGAAAATTATCGCCACTGCCCTTACCACAGTAAAAACTCATGAAATCTTTGAATTTCTGGGTGATTATCTGAAGGTTGAAAATGTTGAATGCATTGTTGTTGGTAAACCAGTGCAAATGAACGATCAACCTTCCGAGGCTGAAAAATACATTGAACCCTTCTTAAAAAAACTATATAAGGAATTTCCTTTTTGCAGGATTGAAAGGCATGACGAAAGATTTACTTCCAAGATGGCCAGACAAACAATCCTCGAGGCAGGTTTAAAAAAGAAAGACAGGCAAAATAAAAGCCTGGTGGACAGTGTAAGTGCCACCATTATTTTGCAATCATTCATGAATCAAATTAAAACAGACTAAATTATGATATATCCAGTTGTTGCTTACGGTCATCCGGTTTTGAAAAAAGTGGCCAAAGAAATTGACAAAGATTATCCGGAGCTGAAGCAAATTATTGAAAATATGTTCGAGACCATGTACGAAGCAGTGGGAGTTGGACTTGCTGCTCCACAGGTAAATTTATCGATCAGGCTGATTGTTATTGATGCCGACCCTTATAAGACTAATTATCCGGAGGCTGAAGGATTTAAAAAAGTTTTTATCAATCCACAAATCATTTCCGAAGAAGGAGAAGCATGGGAATTTGAAGAAGCCTGTCTCAGTTTGCCCGGAATTGCAGAATTTGTGATGCGCAAACCCAAACTCACCATCAAATATCTGGACGAAGATTTTAAAGAGCATGAGGAAGTATTTGACGGTATGCTTGCCCGGATTATACAACACGAATACGATCACCTGGAAGGAGTCTTATTTGTTGAACGCGTAAGTAACCTGAAAAAAATGTTATTAAAAAATAAACTAAGCGACATCACCAAAGGGAAGGTTGACGCCAGCTATAAAATGATTTTCGCACCCCAGAAACGAAAAGCTAAAAAATAAAAAAGGAGCGTAACGCTCCTTTTTTTTGTTAAATCTTGCCGGTTTATTTAGCAAAATTCACAGCTCTTGTTTCCCGAATCACGGTGATTTTAATTTGTCCGGGATAAGTCATTTCATCCTGAATTTTCCGGGATAAGTCAACAGAAATTTTATCTGCTTCGGCATCGGAAACTTTATCGGCTCCTACAATCACTCTTAACTCTCTACCTGCCTGAATGGCGTATGTTTTTACCACACCCGGATAAGTCAGTGCCAATTCTTCAAGTTTATTCAGTCGTTGTATATAAGCTTCAACCACTTCTCTTCTTGCGCCCGGCCTGGCACCGGAAATCGCATCACAAACCTGAACCAGGGGTGCGATCAGCGAAACCATGTCCACTTCATCATGATGTGCGCCAATGGCATTGCATATCTCAGGTTTTTCTTTGTATTTTTCAGCAAGCTTCATCCCTAAAATGGCATGAGGCAGTTCAGGTTCGTTATCAGGCACTTTACCGATATCATGCAATAATCCGGCTCGTTTGGCAAGTTTTGGGTTCAGTCCAAGCTCGGCGGCCATTGTTGCACTCAGGTTCGCAACCTCACGGGAGTGTTGCAACAAATTTTGACCGTATGATGAACGATATTTCATCCGGCCAACCATTCTTACCAACTCATGGTGCATATTGTGGATGCCCAGGTCAATGGTTGTTCGTTTACCTATTTCAATTATTTCCTGTTCAATCTGACTTCTTGTTTTGGCTACGACTTCTTCAATCCTTGCCGGATGAATACGTCCGTCTGTCACTAATTTGTGCAATGAAAGCCTGGCAATTTCTCTTCGTACCGGATCGAAGCCTGAAAGAATAATTGCATCGGGCGAATCATCAATAATGATTTCAATTCCGGTTAAAGCTTCCAAAGCTCTTATATTCCGGCCTTCTCTTCCAATGATCCTACCCTTAACCTCGTCGCTTTCAATATTGAAAACCGACACTGTATTTTCAATTGCATTTTCAGCAGCGGTGCGTTGAATGGTTTCGATTACAACCTTCTTTGCTTCCGTATTGGCTGTTAGCTTTGCTTCGTCGATAATATCTTTTACCTGAATGGCTGAATCAGCCCTGGCCTCTTCAATCATCGATTCAATCAATTGCTGTTTTGCCTCTTCTGCAGATAGTCCTGAAAGCTTTTCTAGTTTTTCAACGTGTTCAGAATGTGACCTTTCAAGTTCAGTCTGCTTCTTGCTAACCAGGTCAAGCTGGTTGGTAAGGTTCAACTTAATCGTATCGATTTCTTTCTGTTTTCGCTGAACCTCCTCCAGTTTCTGATTTAATGAAGATTCTTTTTGCCGCAGCCTGTGTTCCGTTTGCTGGTTGGCTGCATTACGTTCATTGATAAAATTTTCATGTTCGGTTCTGAGTTGCAGGAATTTTTCTTTCGCCTGCAATATTTTATCTTTTTTAATTACTTCAGCCATTTCCTTGGCTTCTCGCAATATTTGGGCACTTTTTCTGTTGGCGGATTTATTGATGTAAATATTGGTAATCGTTCCACCCAGAATCAGCGCAACCACGGCAATAATAACGCATAATAATATTGGGTCCATAATTCGATGTTAATTAAATGATTAAAATCGGCCGGAAAAATTGAAAATAAAAAAACCCGCATTAATTTCTGAGTTTAGTAAACCCCTATACTAACACGTATAGAGTTGCCAAATTTTTCGAACGTCCACTGTCCCTGATAGAGAATTCCGATAAATCGGAATTGAGGCCTGTCCTACGAATTTATGAGCTTAAAACTCTAATGATTATAATGTTGAGTTTACAAACATTGATGAATTAATGCGGGTGTATTTTAAATATTTTTCAAAGAACAGTTTGGCTTTTATTCTATATTACTGGATAAAACTTCATCGATTTGACTCAATTTTTCCACAAAATGGTTTTCGGTATTTGATAGTTTATTTTCAAATACCAGTGAACTGTTTGCAAATTCTAATGAAACCATTGCCAATAAATCCTGTCTGTCATTAAAGGCATAATTTTCAGAATATTGCTTAATCTTCTCGTTTATCATTTTCGCTGCTTTCCGTATTCGCTCTTCCTCCTCTTTTCTGATATTTAATCTATATGGTCTGTCAGCAATTGTGACTGAAATTGTTAGTTCATCCATTTTTAAGGTATATACAACCTATGTTATTGATTTAAAAGTCCAATGCATTTATCTATTTCCCGCACCAGTTCATTTATTTTCAATTTAGCATCACTTGATCCTTCATCTGATTCAATTGATCTGGCTAATTTTACTTTTTGTAATTCGTCTTTTAGTTTATTTATGATTTGGTTTTTTTCTAAAATAATATTCTGAAACTCTTCATTTTCAGTAGTCAGCCGACGATTTTCATCCTCATATCTTTTGCTCTTCTCAACGAGCTTCTGCAACTTATACTCTACGCCGAGTAACACTGTATTTAAATCACCCATTAAACAAATTGTAATGATTTAGTAAGCACAAATGTAATAATTATCATGATTTATTCCAAATAGAAACAACCCGCTCCATCGCTCTGTCATCGTGACACTTAACCACACTCATCTCAAGTTTTAAAAAAAAGCTTTACTAAATATTGCCCTCAAACCGAGACATTTTTCATTTTAAGGTATAAAGTAAAAAAGTTGAACAAAATTTAAGTTGATGAAATTAAATATTCCGGAAGATTTTTTATGTTACATTTGGAAGTTTCAGTTAATCGACCGCCCCATGATCTCGACAGATCAGAAGAATATTACCGTTAAATTTCCGGGTATAAGAAATTTAGATGCAGGGCCTGATTTTTCAAATTCCATTCTTCAAATAGACGGAACAACCTGGGCCGGCAATATTGAGGTTCATTATAAATCATCCGACTGGTACCACCACAAACATCATCTTGATAAAAAATATGAAAGTGTAATTTTACATGTTGTTTATGAAGATGATAAATCTGTTATACATCGAGATGGAAGTGCCATCCCAACGCTTGTACTAAAAGACAATTTTCAGCAGCGAATATTCGAGAATTATGAATATTTTATGCAAAATCAACAGTGGATCGCCTGTGAAAATCAAATTCAGAAAGTTGACAATTTCAAAAAATTACACTTTTTGAGCCGGTTGACCGTAGAACGTCTGGAACGAAAAACAGCGATGATGAATCAAAAATTATTAAAAAATAAAAATGACTTTGAACAGCTTCTTTATCTGCAACTGGCTTCATGTTTTGGGTTTAAAACAAACACCAATGGTTTTGAAATGCTGGCCCACACCCTCCCCTTTCGGATCGTCCAGAAACACCGGAACAATCTGTTGGAAATTGAGGCACTGCTTTTCGGGCAGGCAGGCATGCTTGATATAGGCTACAAAGATGAGTATCCCAAAATCCTTAAAAAGGAATATTATTATTTACGGAATAAATACGAACTCCGTTCAATTCCTGGACACATCTGGAAATACCTCAGGCTCCGGCCCGTTAATTTCCCAACCATAAGGATTTCCCAATTTGCCCGACTTTTACATCAAAACGAATCTTTTTTTTCAAAAATTATTGAATCCGATAAAATTGATCAACTCGAAAAACTATTTGAATTGCAGGCTTCAGCATATTGGGATACGCATTATCGCTTTGACAAAATTGCAGAATATCGGGAAAAAACATTGGGCAAATCCACCATTCAATTGATATTAATAAATGTAGTGGCTCCAATTCTTTTTGTGTATGGCAAGCACATCGACGATGCCCGACTGCAACAACAGGCGTTGCACCTGTTAAGCCAGGTTAAAGGAGAATCAAATTCAACCATTGTAAAATTTCAAAAACTTGGATTTGAAACCAGGTCAGCCTTTTTTACCCAGGCCATGATGGAATTAAAAACCCAATACTGTGATTTTAAAAAATGCCTTGATTGTGAATTCGGAGTTGAATTACTGGGTAAAAGAAATAATTGAATAGAACAAACAAATCTGACTAACTTATAATCAGTACCACATTTTTGTTCTTGTAGCTCTTACAGGCCTTTAAAAAAGAGGCAACTGACAAGGCTGCCGCACCTTCAATTTTCTGTTGGTGATAATTATAAACCAACTGCATTGCTTCCTGTATCTCAGCCTCTTCAACTAAAATAAATCCATCGACCAATTTTTTGCAGAAATCAAAAGTTACACTTCCGGGCTCAATGCCTCCGGCTGTTCCATCAGCCAATGTTGGCAACGAAATCATTTCAACAATATTTCCCGCCTTCACTGATTCACACATTACAGGCGAGGCAATTGGTTGACAGCCAATAATTTTGATATCCGAATCCCGCTGCTTCAAATATCCGGCAATACCCGAAATCAACCCCCCTCCTCCAACCGGCACAAAGACCGCATCGATTTGTTCCAGTTGTTTTTCTAACTCAACTGCTACTGTTGCCTGTCCGGCAATAATTTTAAGATGATTATAAGGAGGGATGTAAATTTGTCCATTTTTGATTGCCGTTTCCCTGGCAAATTTTTCTGTTTCAATCACATCTTTACCA
>CAYNTB010000039.1:0-9722 GCA_964399905.1 uncultured Bacteroidales bacterium
ATGCTTTTTTAAGGTACTGCACGCTCAATTTCATTGGCGTTAAAGGATTCTTGATTTCGTGGGCAACTTGCTTGGCCATTTCACGCCATGCACTTTCACGTTCTGACTGAGCCAATAAATTTGCACTCAAACTTAATTCATCAATCATTCTGTTATACTCTGCAATTAGGCTTCCGATTTCATCCTTTCGTGTCCAGTCAATTTTCTGATTTGCCTTACCCAGCCGAATTCCGCTAATGCTTTGGCGGATCAATTGTAAAGGTTTAGAAATCCATCGCGATATAACAATGGTAACCATAATGGCTATCACAAAAAACAGCACATAAATATTAACCAGTGTAATTAGAAAAGTTGTTATTTCAATTTGCAATTCAGTTTGACGCGCAAAATATGGCAGGTTTAAATAAGCCACTAATTTGTTCTGTGAGTTGCGGAATGGTACATAAGCTGATAAGTACTCGTAACTGCCTACATTTTCTTTCTGTATAAAAAGTAGTTTTTCTTGATTTGCCAATACATCATAAGCAGTAACATTCATTAATCTTGACAATAAGCCTACTTCAAATATTTGTTGCCTTGATGATGCAATTAATTCTCCCTGAAGTGAGTAGAGGTGAATATCCGAAAAAAATACGAGTGAGAATTTAGTGAGCAATGAATTCAGATATTCATACATATCAGGGCTGATATTATCTTCTTCTGCAAGTTTGTGTTCTAATTCTATAAGCACAGAATGTGCTTTTTCGCTTAATATCTCATGGTTTTTTTTATCGTTTAAACGTATTAAATAAAGCATGGTGGTAAACCCGATAACCTGAAATTAAAGTAATATGACACCCATAATTTAAAATTGAAGCCTGTTTCTGAAACTGATTTGAATTTTAAAAGACAAATTATAAGCTGTAACCAGATAAAAAATAAAAATGAACAATGCCAGGGTGATAAAATAGTAAGAAAAAGGAGCAATTGCTTCAATAATATCCCTGTTCTCCTTACTAATGATAAAACTGGTAAGCTCATCTTTTTTAATTAAAAGATGATTATATTGATTATTGAAAAATCGTTTTTGTCCTTCCGCCAGTTTCTGGTAATTTTGAAGATTGATACTATAATCATAATCACCAAATTTATATACCAGTTCATCATTCCGGTACTTAGCAAAAGAATAGTTAACCAAATCGGCACCCGATAAATTTGTGGTTTCATCAATTAATAATTCCGGATAGCCTAAACCTTCGGGAATAAATTCTGAGATCAATTCAATATAAATATATGTATCCTTTCCAACTAAATCTGATGGGAAGTACAATACGGCCAGGTATGAATTATTGATCGAATTATTGTTGATGTGGAACAAATCCGGATGATTTGTTGGGATTCCAAATTCAGTAATGATGCCTCTAAAATAATCTATACAATTAATCAAATAGTTTTCGGGTTGAATGTTTAATAGGCGGGAAGTATCACAAATCGTAATATAGGGTACAAATTTTACCTCACTTTCCTTTTCAAAATAGTTTTTTACCCTGTTCATCAATAATGCTTCAACCTCAGGATTTTCATAATTATGGAGATTCTGGAGAATCAACGTATCATTATATATTTCCTGAATTGAATTATTAAAAGTATACTCCGCAAGCGGATCCCGGTTATTAGCAATAGATTCGGCTATACTCTTACGTTGTTCAATTTCTTTTTCAGACAATACAGAGGTTGATAACATGCCCAAATAAACGGCGAATAATAGCAGAAGACCCACAATTTCAGAAGTACTTATTTGGAAATACTCTCTTTTACTTAACAAAAATGATAAGGTGAAGAATATGAATAATATGATGGAGCAGAACCGAAGTTCAGATACAGCATAAGCCGCTGTCAGATAAATTATTACAAGCACCAGGCCGCTTAACCATCTTGACTTTTTATCCGTAAAGATTCTATCGTAATAATTCCAAACAAACCGACCCGTAAAATATAACGACAGACTCAAGCTTCCCAAAATAATGAATGAAATAATACTTATTGAAGTGTTGGAGAGGAATTTCTGGCCCAGCTCAATCGTTATCTGGGAATTTTTAAATAAACTGATAATCGTTTGTTCGTAAAAATAAAAGACAAAGAAGAAAAATAAGGTCATTATAATTGTGGCAAAAACACGCCTTATCTTATTATATTTCAGTGTTTTAGGTAAATTAACAGGGAAGCATGCCAATGCATAAGTGATATACAGGAAAAAGATGGTGTTCGTAAACAAATCAGCGATTGAATTGTGCACTAAATCAGCAAAAGTGTTTGGTAAATACAAATAGGAATTAAATAAGACGCTGGGAATTCTGATCTGACTAAGGATGACCCAGAATATGATGATGTCAGCTATTAATAAAATCGGTATGATCCATTTTCGTCGAAACAGATACTCATACCTTCTGTAAAGCTTAAAAATTAAACTCAGAAATAAAATGATGGTAAATTGGTATATAATAAATAACACCATGGCCTGATCAGGCCTGATCTCGTCGTGTTTCTCCCTTATAATTGAAAACAAAAAATTTCCGTCCCTATCGTAAATATTCAATTCATTCTTGAGCAATGAAATTTCGCTATTTGCATGAATGACTGTGCTGGTGATAAAATTCTTTTTTAAGTATTCGTTTGTATATGCAAATTCATGTTTAATTAATAGTGCCTCCAATAGCTTCACCCCATCTTTTCTTGTTTGTTCCAATTTATACCAGCCATTTTTTAATTTAACTACTTTTTGGCTGTCTGAGCTTATTAGATTGGATGGATCAATAAAATTGGAGGACCAAAACACCAATGAATCATTATCGTAAATAAAAACCAATCCGTTAATTTGTTCTAGCTCATGAGAAGTTTTTTCAAAATTAAGTGATGAATTTCTATAGTCCTCAATTATTTTATCAGCGATTGTAGATAATTTCTCTTCTCTGTTAAGCAATTCTCTTTCATATGATTTTTTGATATGCTCATTTGATTGTATCACTTGATAATGGTTAACCATAAATGCCAGAAACAATAAAGCTCCTAAGGCAATAATAAGGTGGATCCAAACTGAATAACCTTTGGATTTTTCTGTGTTAGCCTGTTGATCCATTGGACAAGTTTTATTTTTGAATTATATATATCAAGCTTGAATAATTGCCAGTTGATCGCGCATTCATATTCGACCTTAAACCATTGATAAAAGCTTTAAAATATGCTTTCCATGTATGACCTTCACTTAATAAGCTCACATAATAAGAATCGAACTTCATTGGGTATTTGTTTACAATAGCCATACCAAATTTACTAAATAATAATTCAATGGTTGATGGATTGAAGTGATAAAGGTGTCTTGGAACATCATAGGCGGCCCAATTTTCCATATATTTTTTTGCATCCCATGAGTCAATATTAGGGACCGCAATAATCAGCTTCCCATTTTCAGCCAATAAGGAAACGAGTTTTTCTAATACCTTTTCAAGTTCATGAATATGCTCTAATACGTGCCATAAGGAAATAATATCAAAGTGCTCATGATCCAGTTTCTCGAGCTTTTCAGGTGGTATCACATTAACTCCAAGATTTTTTGCCACTTTCCTGGCATCTTCATTGGGTTCAATACCTAGAGCCGTCCAGCCCGATTGCGTTGCTTCTTTAATAAACAAGCCAGCACCACAACCATAATCCAACAATTTGCCCTTTTTATTGGCTATTTTATCTATAAGTTTAACTTTGCTTTTTACATTAATTTTTCTAATAAAATTATAGATATAGGAAGTGAATGTTTTGGTATTAATATTATGCGAATAGTAGGTTTCAGCTTTATAATATGGCCGTATACTAATCGCGTCAGGTCGCGGATTTGTGAAAACAAAACCGCAATTATTGCATTTTGACAATACAAAATATTCCTTACTAACTAAATTATCTTTACATCTGATGTAATTTGCAATATCCTCAGAAGAGCATAAAATGCACCGATTGATTTTTTCCATCTTAACTTTTGTTTCACGTGAAACAATTTTTAATTTCCGTTATAAATTACCAGGACTGAAATATCAGCTGGAGATACTCCGCTAATTCGAGCGGCCTGACCAATTGTAGTAGGTTTAATTCTGTTTAATTTCTCTCGTGCTTCGTACGAAAGCGATTTTAATTGATGATAATCAAAATTGGAGTCAAGTTTTAATTTTTCAAATTTTTCGAATTTATCTGCCAATTCCTTTTCTTTCATAATATACCCTTCATACTTGATTAAAATTTCGATCGACTCTATCAATTCTGTTTCAACACTCTCATATTTTAAAATAATATCTTTAGCTTTCTGACTATAATTGATCAGTTCCGGCAAATTCACTTGAGGCCTTAAAACCAAATTTGAGATTTTGGTTTTTTGAGTGATGGTATTTGTATTTTTTGAAGTGAGATATGGGTTTATTTCTTCCGGATTGAGGCTTACATTATTAAGTTTCTTAATTATTTCGGCAATTTTTTCCTTTTTAACCTTTACTGCATTCATTCTGCTTTCGTCTGCCAAACCGATTTTGTAGCTGCGTTCCGTCAACCTGATATCTGCATTATCTTGTCTTAGTAATAACCTGTATTCTGCCCTCGAAGTAAACATTCGATAAGGTTCATCCACACCTTTGGTAATCAAATCATCGATAAGAACACCAATATAAGAATCAGATCTTTTCAGGATGAAAGATTCCTTTTCATTAATTATTTGATGGGCATTAATTCCTGCAATCATGCCCTGTGAGGCTGCTTCTTCATACCCGGTTGTACCATTGATTTGTCCGGCAAAAAACAGATTTTTTATAAGTTTTGTCTCCAGTGTATAATTTAATTGAACAGGCGGAAAATAATCATATTCGATGGCATATCCGGGTCTGAATATTTTTGCATTTTCAAAACCCGGTATTTTTTTTAAAGCTCTGTATTGAATGTGATCCGGAAGTGAGGATGAAAAACCATTTACATAATACTCAATTGTATTCCATCCTTCGGGTTCTACGAATAACTGATGTCTGTTTTTATCAGAAAATCGTTCAATTTTATCCTCTATCGAAGGACAGTAACGTGGTCCGATCCCCATTATTCTACCTGAAAACATCGGTGATTCATTAAATCCGATTTTCAAGGTATCATGCACAATGGTATTCGTATAGGTAAGGTAACAACTTCTCTGCTTTGTTAAACGGGGCGTGTTGGTATATGAAAATTTTCCTGGTTCTTCATCTCCCTTCTTCCATTTTACTAAAATCAATGGTTCGTCCATCAACACGCACAGGGGTTCCGGTTTTCATCCTTTTAGCCTCAAAACCCATATTCACTAAAGATTCGGTTAATCCAACTGAAGATCTTTCTCCAATTCTTCCACCACCGAAAGTTTTAGTACCAATATGAATCTTTCCATTCAGAAAGGTTCCATTGGTTAGAATTACGGCTTTAGCTTCGATAAAATGCCCCATCCCTGTATTAACTCCAGCAACTCTTTTGTTCTTTTCCACAACTTCTGTTACCATATCCTGCCAAAAATCCAGGTTGGTAATTCCTTCTAAGACACTTCTCCATTCTCTAGAAAATAACATTCGATCGCTTTGTGCCCGAGGGCTCCACATTGCAGGGCCTTTTGATTTATTAAGCATCCTAAATTGAATCATGGTGCGGTCTGTAACGATGCCCGAGTATCCGCCAAGCGCATCGATTTCACGAATTATCTGACCTTTGGCAATTCCACCCATGGCCGGATTACATGACATTTGCGCCATATTCTCCATATTCATCGTTATTAATAATACCGATGAACCCAGGTTTGCTGCAGCAGCTGCAGCTTCACAGCCAGCATGTCCGGCTCCAACAACTATAATATCGTATTTTTTAAACATATTTTTGTTCCACGTGAAACTTATGAGTTTGCAAAGTTATAGATATACCTAAATATATCCTAAAGGTACTTCATTAAGATCGACTTTGAAGGCCAATATAATATTATGAGTGAATTCATTTGGGGATGTAAATATCCTTTGGTTCAATATTTCTAGCGTTAGAAACTTCTTATATCTTTTCTAAATAGAAATCTTCTTTTTCAACCATTAACTTCTTTTCAGCTTTCGTCTTATCATTATATCCAATCAAATGAAGTAAGCCATGTATTAACAATCGATGTATTTCTTTACTTAATGGTTGTTTATAAAGCTTTGCGTTTTCTTTTGCTCGTTCTACACTAATATAAATATCTCCAGACAAATTAGTATGATCGGTGGCATAATCGAAGGTGATAATATCGGTATAATAATTATGCTTTAAATATTTCTTATTAATACTTAATAAATATTTATCGTCGCAAAATATAATATTTATATTTTCTATTTCCTTTTTCTCGGCCATGGCAGCCTCATTTAACCACTCTCGTAATAGCCTTATTTTCTTTATTTTATAATTATTATATTCGTAGTGAAATCGAATATTGGGAGGTCTCATTATCGTTTCTCTATACCTTAATGCGTTGATTTAAATACTTACTTAAATATTTCTTTCGGTGTAAAGATATCACTTCATCTACTCCGGCATTAACAAATTCCAGAATAATTTTATGCTGTTTTTCATCCAACTTAACATCATCACATAGGGCATTTATCATAAATAAGGAATTCTCAAGTTCAGGATTTTCAAGCTTCAAATTTTCATTTTCCATAAGAATACCCAAATTTATGTTTCGATCAAACTCACTGAATTCGAAAATGAATTTCTTATTTTTTGTGTAGAACGATATTTTAACACTTGAATTTTGCGACTCAATGATTCCTACAATTTCGGAAATAGCAATTAATATATTTCCAAGAAAGGTATTACTTATGTTTACTCCATCGCAAATATCTTCGACAAAGGCTTCTATTAAGTTTAAACTTTGTCCATTATTTTTTAATATAATTTCTTTCATCAACTTTTCCTTTAGCGAATCAATATTTTCATCTCAAATTTATAAATTTCCTCTTTAGAACTAAAACTATTTGTATCCTTATACTATATTTTTTTTTAGGGTTACCGCTTTGTATGAACAATTTTAACTTTTTATGCATATTTTAAGGCCTTAAAGCCGGCCATATATACTTTAGTTGTAAATTTAAGGATCATTTCATTGAAACTTACAATAATTTCCTTGTTCTTACCTGATTCTATCTTATTGTATTCCAATTGTTTTGTCTATTTTAAAGTACAAACACATCGGTATTTTTTTTTGTCCAGAATATTTGTTCAATTAATTTAAATACACCTAAATTTTTGAAATCACTGCATGATTCTATTTAGAGATCATTGAATTTCTTAATTACTTATCTTTGCAGCAAATTTATTTTTGATGCAAGATAATAAAGTTAGAGTTAGATTTGCTCCAAGCCCAACCGGGCCCTTACATATTGGTGGGGTAAGAACCGCAATATTCAATTACCTGTTTGCAAAAAAAAATCATGGTGATTTTATTCTCAGAATAGAGGATACAGACAGAATGCGCTTTGTTCCTGGTGCAGAAGAATACATCGTTCAGTCGTTACAATGGTTAGGGATTGAACCAAACGAAGGAGTTGGAGCCTCCGGTAATTATGGTCCTTACCGTCAATCTGAACGTAAAGACCTCTATAAGAAATATGTTGATAATTTGGTTGATAATGGATTTGCTTACTATGCTTTTGATACACCCGTTGAACTGGACAGTTTTCGAGATCGCCTGAAACAAGAGAAAAATCCCGTGCAACAGTACAACGCCTTAACACGTTCGATGATGATAAATTCATTGACCTTGCCGGAAAAAGAAGTTAAGCAACGTTTATCAAAAGGCGATCCATATGTGGTTCGCTTAAAACTCCCTGATGAAGAAATTATTGAATTTGATGATGCGGTATTAGGTAATTTTAAGTTTGAATCATCACAATTGGATGACAAAATACTTTTCAAATCAGATGGTATGCCAACCTATCATTTGGCGAACGTTGTAGATGATCATTTAATGCAAATTACGCACGTAATTAGAGGCTCTGAATGGACGAATTCCACGCCTGTGCATATTCTCTTATATCGCTATCTCGGATGGGAAAATGAGCTCCCTATATTTGCACATCTTCCGCTTTTACTAAAACCTGATGGTAAAGGCAAATTAAGTAAACGCGACGGGGATCGTCTTGGCTTTCCGGTATTCCCGTTAGAATGGATCAATCCAGATACAAAAGAAATTTCTTCAGGATACCGGGAGAGTGGTTACTTCCCGGAAGCATTTCTTAACTTCCTTGTTTTACTAGGGTGGAACCCTGGAATTGAACAAGAAATTTTTACAAAAACAGAACTTGTAGAACTATTTTCTATTGATAGAATCGGGAAATCCGGATCTAAATTTGACCAGGACAAAGCCAGGTGGTTCAATCACCATTACCTACAATTAAAACCCACCTCAGAGTTGGTAAAACTTTTTAAACCCGTTCTCGATTCCAAAAATATTTCGGTCGACGATAAACTGCTTGAATCTATCATTAACCTGGTTAAAGAAAGAGCTACATTTATCAATGATTTTTGGTCTTTGACCCACTATTTCTTTTTTGCTCCCACTGAATATGATCCACAAATCATTAAAAAAAGATGGCAGGAAAATACACCTGATATACTCGTAAATTTTTGTGAATTTTTGAAGACAATCCAAGATTTTTCTTCAACGAATCTTGAAACGACCATCAAACAATATATACAGGACCATGAATTAAATATGGGTCAATTGTTAAATGTAATAAGGTTAACGCTTGTAGGTTCTTCACAAGGTCCTTCAGTGTTTGAAATTATGTCGTTATTATCTGTAAATGAAGTTAATAACAGAATACATGCTGCAATTAATAAAATAAATAAATTTTAGGATGTCAATCATTTCAATAGAAGGAATGGAATTTTTTGCCTACCATGGTTGTTTTAAAGAAGAACAGATAATTGGTACAAAATTTCTTGTCGACCTGATTATCCACACCGATACAACAGAAGCGGAAATTTCAGATGATTTGTCGAAAACGATAAATTACCAGCAAGTTTACCAACTCGTGCAAAAAGAGATGATGATCAAATCTAAACTTCTCGAAAATGTGGGACGGCGTATTTTAAATTCACTTAAATTAAATTTTCCACAGACTAAAAAGGCAACTGTCAAAATTTCTAAACTGAATCCGCCTCTGGGTGGTAAGATAAAAAATGTGAGCCTTAGTATAGAAATTATATGAAAACCTCTGAAAAAGAAATTTGCCCCAAATGTAAAAAAGAATTCATTTGCTCGAAATCGAATAAATGTTGGTGTTTTGAATTTGGATTAGATTCTAATCAATTGGAAAATATTGCTGAAAACTATGAAAGCTGTCTTTGTCCAAATTGTATAAAAGAATTATCAAAAATAAACTCGGATTAATTTGTAATATTTTTTTTACGAATTTATATATCTTTGCATTTTATATGGTCTCGTGGCCGAGTGGCTAGGCAGAGGTCTGCAAAACCTTCTACAGCGGTTCGAATCCGCTCGAGACCTCAAAAAAAAATCCCTCCTGTAGAGGGATTTTTCTTTTTCCTTAACCTTATTAAGGTTCGATATAATACTCTGCCATCATCTTTACCCATTTCTCCATCAATTCCTTATTTAAATCTACTGGTGGAACCGCATCATCCGGAATAAACGATTTATACGGATGCGCTTC
>CAYNTB010000039.1:9747-10664 GCA_964399905.1 uncultured Bacteroidales bacterium
GGAATATTTTTTAAATTCTTCAATTACCGCATTCCTCAGATCATCCTGAATGAATAAATCGATCGCAGTTGCAGCCATTACCTTTGCACCTGCATTTAAACCTTTCCAGGCAGTCGAACCGTAATTTGCTGCAACAGCAGACCAATGATGCCCAATTCCTCCCGGAACCCCACCCGGAAAGCGTAAAGTAGCTGTTGGAGCGACAAGGGTTACATCGCCCACATCAGAAGAACCACCTCCTACAAAGGTTTCGTTCGGTTCTCTCAGATTACCTATTTCTAATGGCATTCCTTTTTCTTCCCTTCCTAACTCTTTTTGCAATGCTTTTGCAAATTCATTTTCTTCCTCCGTCCATTCTGGCATTCCTACAATTTCTATATTCTTTTGAATTAATTCGGCCAGGCCTTTATTTGAATGTCTTTGGTGAGCTGCCGCGATTGTTTTTACTTCTACTAACTCAGTTCCCGTAGCCATTGCCGCACCCTTTGCACAATTTAATACGCGTTCGAACATATCTTCAACCTGATCATCGCTATTACGGATATAATACCATACGGTGGCTTTATCCGGCACAACATTAGGAGCTTCGCCTCCTGCTGTCACAACGTAATGCATACGCTGCGTATAGAGCAAATGTTCTCTTAGATAATTCGTTGAAACATTCATAATTGCAACAGCATCCAAAGCACTTCTACCTGTCCAGGGCGCACCGGCACTATGGGCCGTTTTCCCTTTAAAAGTAAAAAATGTTGATATGATCGCATTCCCACTTACTCCATAACCGGTGCCGAAACCACTGCTGCTATGGTTATCAATAACCACATCTACATCCTCAAATAAACCCGCTCTGATCATGTATGGCCTACTTATAATTGTTTCCTCTGCTGGTGAACCATATACTCTAATGGTACCGGTAA
>CAYNTB010000040.1:0-10662 GCA_964399905.1 uncultured Bacteroidales bacterium
AGAAGGAATATATTATTTCGATCCACCACCAACTTCTTTAAAATTACCTTATTCGGATTATATGAAACCATTTTCAGAATTAATAACAACCGACGTATTTAAATTATTAACCTCTTAATATCTTGCGCCTTTTTTGAGAAAGCAGTGCATCTTTCCCTAATCTTATCCTCTCAATATGATCATTATCAGAAAGCCTGTCTCTAATTACCTGGCAATATTTTTTATCCAGTTCACATCCGATCCATTTCCGGCCTAAAGATTCTGCCACGGCGTAGGTTGTACCAGAACCTCCAAAAGGATCAAGGATAATGCTATCGGGATTTGAAGAAGATAGAATTATTTTTTTTAGTAATTCAACTGGTTTTTGAGTTTCGTGTGGATATCGTTCCCATGCTCCATTTGAAATTGTTGGAATTTCTAATACATCTTTGGGTTTAGCTCCAAGAGGGTGTGGTTCCCAAATATAGGTGTTGTTAGTACCATTTGAATATTGAGATGAATCAGCTTGGGATCTTTTGGGATACCTTGTAGTGTGTTCATTATAAGGGATTCTTATTTCATCAATATTAAAAATAAAAGAATTTCCTTTCCTAAAATGTAAGATGCTTTCATGTGATCTGCCCCAATCATTGCCTAAATTTGCTTTATTTCTGTAAAACCAAATAAGCCACTTACAACCCTTAAATAAAGGAGCGGCGGACCATTTTAAGTCTGCCAGAATTTCTGAGAAACCACAGATATATAAAGACCCGTTTTGTTTTAAAACTCTTTGAGCATCAGTAATCCATTTCATGCTCCATTCAACATAAGCACTTTGAGATGCAAAAGTATCCCAAACAGCTTTTTTTATATTATAAGGTGGATCTGCGAAAATTAAATCAACAGAATTAGACTTTTGGAGTTTTAAGAAATCAATTACGTCAAGATTATAAAGTTCACCATTTTTAGTTCTAAAGAAAGGTGAATTTATAATATTTCTTTAAACAGTTGAAAAAGCTGGTCGGGAGTATTCAATTTCCAACTGTAATTCGTTTGCAAGACTCAAAACATCTTCTTCGGAGTATTCTCTGTAATTATTGATTTTATTTCTGTTTAGGCACTTAAATTTTCCGTTATTGTCCCATCTTCTTAGCGTTTCAGGGCTTCTGTTTAAAATTTTTGCCGCTTCTTTTATTGAAATAATTTTGTTGTACATATCAGACTAACCTTATACAAGTATATACAGCAAATATATTATTTGTATATTATTAAACAAAGAAAAAAAGGAAGTTATTTATTGCAATGACTCTCACAACAGCAACTAAGCTTTCCACTTTTAGATTTTTCAAAAGCTTCCCGTCCTTCTTTAAAAGCAAACCAGGCGACCCCCAGCGAACCTGCAATATCAATATATCCGATTCCGGTAAACTCATAAAGCAGGCTCGAGGCCAGTAAAATGAATGACAAATAAAAACAGGTTTTGGTGCAATTGGCATCAGCGATTATCGCATCTGAATTTAATGCCTTCCCTGTTTTAAGTTTATAACGCATCAGTAAATACATGGTAATAATTGAAATGGATGACACAATGATCCCGACAAGGGTTGTATCCGGTTTAACTTTATTAATGATATTCGCAAAACTGCCAATAAGTAAGCCGGCAGTTAACAGGTAGAAAGCAAATCCGGTGATTTTTAAGGCCTGGCGCTCAAATTGATCCCGTTTGCTTATTTCCGAATATTTCATTCTGAGAATGAGGTGCATTATACCTATTCCTGAAATTACTTCAACAAAGCTGTCGACCCCAAAACCCAGCAATGCAAGGGTTTCATCATGCATTCCATAATAAATTGAAACCAATCCTTCGACAATATTGTACACAACCGTGAGTATCGAAAGAATAAATGCCGTTTGGATTAATTTTAATTCTCTTCTCATTTTATCAAATTATATTACAATAAAATAATATTTTTGCAATTCAAATGCCTCTTTAGCTCAGTTGGTAGAGCAGCTCACTCGTAATGAGCAGGTCGTGGGTTCAAGTCCCATGAGAGGCTCAAAAACTGCAAGTAATCTAATCATGCCTTAATGAGGATCAACATCCTTCTTGCAGCAAGCAGGCAATTTATCGTAAGCTTTTTTATCGGCCAATACATCGTCGGCATCATGCCCTAATTTTGAGATTGCCTTTCTAAGTTTATCCGGATTGGTTTTCGCTGTCCGATATTTAATTGTAGCAATTTTGGTTTCATTATCAAGTTCAACAAAAGTAACTCCTTTTTCAAATTTAATATTTGATTCGATGCGGTCTTTGCACATTCCGCAAACAGCAGAGGTTTTAATTTTTATTTCCTCAATTTTATTTCTTTCCTGGCTCATTCCGGTTTGGGTAATGCCTAACATTAAAGCCATTCCCATTAAGATAGTTTTAATTGTTGTTTTCATATTCTTATTGTTTAATTTTCAATTTAAATAATAATATCTGCTTTTAATTTATTCGTCATTCAGTTGTCATTCAATCACTTTGTCGTAACATTTTTTGTTTTTGAATTTTTTTAATTGAATGTCAAATGTCATTTATTAATGTTTGAATATTGATTCAAAAATCTCATCTTTTAATTCTATATCTAAGTCCTGCATATATTTTTATTCCCATCAATGGTCCCCAAATGAGTGAAGCATCAAAATGTTCACCAAATGGATCGTTGGCAGCAATAATGGGATTTTCCTGCATGAAATTGGTCAGGTTTTCGCCACCGGCATAGAGTTCCCATTTTCTGAAGTATTTTGTTACCTGAAAGTTTAGGATGGTATATGTCGGTGATGATTCGGCCAGCCTGTATTCAACAGGATTGCCATCAGTACCCGGGATCCGGCTGTCGCCATTAAATTGTGCGGTAAAATCAAATTGCCATTTATCCAGATTTGTGGCATAGGATATATTAACGAGACCTTTGTATTTATTTACGAGTGGTTTTCTTAACAATTCATCTTTGTAAGTTGTTTTTACATCATTAAAACGAAATGCTGCGGTAATATCCATTCTCTTAAAGAGTTCGTAATTTAATTCAAGCTGAAAAGAACTTGAATAAGATTTTCCTTTCAAATTATAAATAAAAATTTTGGAAATATCCTGATCCCTGTCAATTACAACCTGGTTACTGAAATTGGTGTAATAAGCTTCCGCATTAATACTCATTTGTTTGCCCGAAATATCGATGTATTTTGTCAGATTTATCCCATAATTCCAGGCTTTTTCTATGAGGGGATCTTCGTTAATGACGATGCTTCTCGAACTAGCCAATAGAAATGTATTCTCAGCAAAAACATTGGCTGTTCGATAACCTTTGCCAATGGAAGCCCTTATCGTAGTGCTTTCATTCATCATGATTCGTAAGTGAACCCTTGGGGTAAAGAGTGTTCCGTATAAATTGTGAAAATCGGTTCGCAAACCTAAAATCAGGCTCATTTTATCAACATTGTGATAAGTGTATTCGAAAAACCCTCCGGGAACACTTTCTTTCCTGCTGAAAACACTGTCGGACAACACTTCTTCGTAATGATCCAGCATATAACTAATGCCTGTAGTATAAGTATGGTTTGTATTTCCTATATAGGATTGGAACATTAAATTCCCATAATAATTATCCTCAATGGCATCATAATTCTTCAATCCGAAAATGGAGTTTTGTTGATGATGGATAAAGGAATTGATGAAACCAAAGTTGGTGCCCGGTTTTTCGAACAAATAAGCCGTTTTTGTAAAAAGCTCGTACCTGTTGGTTTTAATATTTATTCCGTATCCGTTTGAAAGCGTGTTGGGTAATGAAGGATCATAACTGGTTTGACCTCCCATCCGCTCTTCAGTTAAAACTTTAATGCCAAGCTGGGCGTGTATATTTTTAGCATTGTCGTACTTCCACCGGTTAAACAAATTCAGCTGTTTCATTTTTGGATGGTCCAGAAATGAATCATTATTCTTATCAATGGCCCTGTCGAAATCTTCTCCGTGAACAAAGAGCATGGTACTCAAATTTTTGTTGAGTTTAATGGCCGAATAAATATTCCCTTCTGTTTTAGCATTGTTATTTGCATAGAGATTTAGAAAAAATAATTCGCTTGCATCCGGTTTTTTATACTCGGTATTTATTTGTCCGGTAATTGATTCGTAACCATTTTTAACTGATGCGGCTCCTTTTGAAATCTGAATGGATTCCATCCAGCTTCCCGGAATATAATTAAGCCCAAAGGATGTTGCAAGGCCGCGTAAATTAGGAATGTTTTCGGTCATTAACTGTCCGTAACTTCCCGATAACCCCAACAACTGAATCTGTTTTGCACCCGATACAGCATCTGAGAAGGATACATCAACAGAAGCATTGGTTTCAAAACTTTCAGATAAATTGCAACAGGCAGCTTTTTGTAATTCGGCCCCGGTTACCTTTTGGGTGAATAAAGGTTCCATTCTTGAAATATGGGTTCCTATTGCCTTATTGGCAACCACCACTTCATCCAATTCGTTATTTACAGAAAGAAGTATTTTTAAAGCTTCGGTCATTGAACCTTCGATGCTTATGGTGTCTTTTTTATAACCAATAAAACTAACGACCAAATTTGCATGATTTGTTTCTGTTGGAAATGGCAGCGTAAAATATCCTTCAGCGTTCGTTGAAGTTCCGGTATTTGTTCCTGCCCAATAAACATTAACACCGGGAATAAATATCTCTTTTCCGCTTTCATTCTTTTCAACCACTATACCATGGATTGACTTATTCTGGGCTACCGACGGGATGTTTAAAAACAGTATCCCTGCCAGTATTAAATATATAATTTTATACATAAATATCATTTTAAGTTTATACAAAATACCATCGGCAAAAGCCGATATATAATCGTTTGCAAAAACCTAAAACAAGGGTGGTGATAAATCAGATTGTTGTGAAATATAGCGTATTTCCTTTAAAAAGAGAGGCGGCGAATTTGCCTGTAATAAAACCGTTATTTGCTGTAAATCAACTTCAGGCAATTCAACCTCAACAAAAGCAGTTTCAAATAAAGTAGATTGAATTTTATGAGAACACTGATTTAAAGGGAGTTCGAATATTGATTTAAATTGAAAAACGGATTGTTCATTCGAACAGCATCCGCCACCGTTATCTCCACAACATGATTCAGGAATGGAGTTGATTGCAATATCAACTAAATTACCGCCACAATAATGTTTTGTGACCGTAAATCCGGTTGTTGTTAAAAAGAACAAACCAGCAATCAAAATATTTATAAAGCCTTTCATCCTGTGTTAATCGAATTCCTTTTTATGCAAAGGTATTCGTTATGGGGCGAAAGTGTTAATTTTTAACAGAACTTTAACACTTTCGCCCTAAGTGATTTATAAATACTTTAATAAACCGTATTTATTAAGTTGGGATAAAAGCAATTGATAATCTTTCTCAATATCGAGCAGCTTATCTTTGATTTCGTACAATGATTTTAACTCAATAAAATATTCAGTGCTGGAAATTTCACCTTCGGCAAGTGCTTTTTCAATATTTGCAAGGTAATTGAGTTGATTCCATAAATTTTGAAATTTTTCCAGGCGGCCCTTTGCTGCAACAAACTCATCATATATTGATTTGGTATGGAAATAATGTTCATTCTCGTGATCAATAATGTTGCTTTTCATGTGTTCCATATTAATGATGCTTCCCTGTACTTTGTTCTTATTTTGCCATAATGGGATCGACATTCCTAAGTGGACACCCGCCATTTTATCAAGGGCATTCCGTTCTGTTTTGTACCCAACTTCAAATTCGGGCAGCGAACCAGTGCGTGTAAGCTTAATGTTCAATTCGGCAATTTTAATTTCCAGTTCAATAAGTTTGTTAAGCGGGTCGATGCTTTCGATCTGTTCAAAGAGTTCATCAAAATTATTCGGAATAATTTGCCCTGGATAATCACTTGTAGGAATTGTAATTTGAATGCCTCCGTTTAAAGCTGTTAAATGATCCAGGTTTTTCTGTAAGGAATTTTCGATTTCTATCAAATGATTTTGAACTGCCAATTCACTGATCTTTGCCTTATCAAGCTCAAATTGTGTGGTAAAGCCATTTTCAAGTTTCGATTGGATGTTTTCAACCAGTTGCCGGGCATACTGCAAGCGCTGCCCGATTTCATTTTTTTTCTTTTGATAATAAACGATCTCGATACAAGTTTGCTGGGTTTCGAGTAAAATTTCCAACGAAAATAATTTTCTTCGGTCCTCAGTTTTTTCGATTTCCAGATTTGAGATAATATTTTTAAAAGCATAACTGCTTGGAAACTCAAAAGACTGGGCAACTTCAAATTCTTCCCCGAAGCCAGTTGCATCATTTTTATCCCACAAATGTGCATACGAAATTGTTGGATTGTTTAATGTTAAACCTGTTTTTGCTTCAATGTTCAATTTGTTCAAATAGTTATTATTGGCCTGAATTCTGGTATTGTTAATTAATACAGATTTTATCACCTCTTCGAAAGATTGAGCATAAACTGTTGAGAAGCAGAATAGTATGATGGTAATGATAAATGTTTTTAGTTTTTTCATTTTTAAAATTATTTCTTCAAGATTCGATGAAATACCAATGGAATAATATATAAATTGAGCAAGGTGGAACTTAATAATCCACCCAGGATTACAATGGCCATCGGGCTTTGTATTTCGTTTCCGGGACGCTCACCATTAAATGCCAGTGGGATCAGTGCCAGTGAAGCCGTCAGAGCGGTCATCAATATCGGGTTTAAGCGATCCAAAGATCCCTGAATAATGATGGCTGTTTTATCTTTTACAGATTTAGATAAGGCTATATATCGTGAAACCAACAAAATTCCGTTTCGTGTGGCTATTCCAAAAAGGGTAATAAAACCTATAACAGATGGAATACTGATTACACTTGAAAACATCCAGATGGCAAAAACACCACCGATGACCGCCAGTGGAAGGTTCAGTAAAACGATCCCGGCAATTTTCGTGCTCTTAAATTCCTGGTAAAGAATTAAAAAGATAATGATGATCGCTCCCAGGCTCGTAAGTAATAAAATTCTCGAAGCATTTGCTGCACTTTCAAACTGACCGCCATATTCAATATGATAACCTTCAGGGAGTTGAATATTATTTTCAACCTGGGTGCGTATATCTTCTGCCACGCTTCCAAGATCTCGTCCCGCAACATTTGCTGATACGACAATTTTACGTTGAATATTTTCGCGACTGATACTGTTGGGTCCTGTTCCTGAAATAATATCAGCCAACTGTTGAAGAGCAACCTTCTGACCGTTGGCCACGTCAATTTTAATGGATTTTATTTTCTCGATCTTATTGCGATATTGTTCGTCGTAACGTAATACCAAATCAAATTTTTGTTCCCCTTCAAATACATCTGAAATTTTTTCACCACCCAGTGCAAAATTTACAAAATTGTTAAAATCCTTCAGGCGAACACCATATTTCGCAAGCATTTCCCGTTTGGGCCTGATTTTAATTTGCGGTGTTTCAACCTGTTGTTCAACAAATAAATCTACAACTCCATCAACCTCTTCAACAGCGGTTTTTATTTGCTGGGCAATCAGGTACATATTTTGCAGGTCCAATCCAAAAAGTTTGATCGCAATATTCGATCGTGTGCCCGACAGCATATGATCGATCCTATGGGTGATAGGTTGTCCAACTTCAATCATAATGCCTGGAATTTCCGATAAATGATGCCTTACTTCTTCTAAAAATTCATCCTTTGATCTCTTATCCAAAACATAAGGAACGTCAAGTTCTGAAACATTAACGCCAAAACTATGTTCGGCCTGCTCTGCCCGTCCTGTTTTACGTGAAGTGGTAATAACCTCTGGAAATTCAAGCAAAATTTCTTCAGCCTGTCGCCCGATATCATCAGAAATATCGATGGATACCCCGGGTGATGTAGCCAGATTGATGGTCATTGAACCCTCATTAAACGGGGGCAAAAAGGTGTTTCCGAAAGAAAGCATAAGTGCAACAGAGGCAAGCAATAACAAAATGGTAAAAGTCATGACCAATTTATGCCATTGAAGTGCTTTGGAAAGCGTGATTTCGTATAATTTTTTAAGAGTTCTGACCAGCCGGTTATCATTCTGAAACTTTAACAATGATTTTTTATCGGTGAGCATAATGCTACAGAGCACCGGAGTTAATGTTAGGGCCACAACCAGTGATGCAAATAAGGAAACGATAAATGTGATACCCAAAGGCTGTAGCATACGTCCTTCCATCCCGTCTAAAAAGAATAAAGGGATAAAAGCAACGATAATGATTAAGGTGGCTTTTAAAATGGATGCCCTGATTTCGACAGAAGCTTTATAGACAACTTTTAATTTGTTTTTTTGCTTTTCAGGAGGTTTTAATGCATTTTCTTTCAATCGTTTAAAAACATTTTCAACATCAATAATTGCATCATCAACTATTGAACCGATCGCAATTGCCATCCCTCCCAAACTCATGGTGTTAATGGTGAGTCCCATAAACTTTAAGGTAAGTGCAGCAACAATTAAAGATAATGGAAGTGCAATAATTGTGATGAAAGTTGTGCGCACGTTCATTAAAAAAACAAACAAGATAATCACAACTAAAAATGCTCCTTCGAATATTGCTTTCTGAACATTTCGGGTGGCATTATTGATAAAAGTAGATTGATCAAAAATGTCTTCGTGTATTTGAACAGATGCAGGAAGTTCACTTTTTAGTTCCTGTAAGGTTTTATGCAGTTCATCGGTGAGTTTAAGGGTGTTGATTTCGGGCTGTTTGCTTAAGGTAACCAAAACAGCATTTTTTGCTTCATAAGAAGCAAGCCCAATTACAGGAGCTGCTCCTATAGTTACTTTGGCTACATCATTGATTTTAATTGATTCGCCATTGACCTGTTTAATAATTGAATTGCCAATGGTTTCAGGGTCATTTGACCTGACAAGCCCGCGAATCAGATAACGGTTTGAAAATTCATCGATAAAACTTCCGGATGAATTCTGGTTGATCTGATTGCAACATTCAATCAATTCGGACAAACCAACCTTATAATACTCCATTTTATCGGGATTGGCCAAGATTTGATATTCTTTGGTTGCCCCTCCGATGGTGGTAACCTGCGAAATACCCGGAACTGAAAGTAAACGTGGTTTGAATTTCCAATCGGCCATGGTTCTCAAATCCATTTCGCTGATTGAGTCAGAAGTTAATGCAAAAATCATGACCTCTCCGAGTAAGGAAGTTTGAGGTGCAAGAATTGGTTTTTCAACATTTTGAGGAAGGATTTCCAGTATGGTTGAAAGTCGTTCGTTTATTGTTTGCCTGGCCTGGTATATGTCTGTTCCCCAATCAAATTCAGCCCAAACGATTGAAAAGCCCATGGATGAAGATGATCGCAACCTTCGTAAATTATTGGAACCGTTGATTGCTGTCTCGATGGGGAAAGTTACCATCCTCTCAAGCTCTTCGGGTGCCATATCGTGTGCTTCGGTCATAATAACCACGGTGGGCGCATTCAAATCAGGAAAAATATCAATTTCCAGGTATTTCCAAACATAAGCCCCTGATACGAGTACAATTAAGGCTGCAACCAAAATGATAAGCCTGTTTTTTAGCGAAAAATATATAATCTTATTTATCATTATTCAATTTCTTTAAATCATTAAAGTTTCTTAATGTACATGCCCGTGTGATGGCAAGGCTCCTGAAGCTGAAGCAAGCTTGATCCGGTAGGCTCCTTTTGTGACCACTCGATCCCCGGCCTGCAAACCTTCCAGTATAACCACACTTTTTCCGTCAGTACTTCCTATTTTAACATCTGTACTTATATAGCCTTCACCATCCTCCTGTACATAAACATGGTAATGACCCTCACTTTCAATTAAAGCAGAAATCGGAATACTGATCACTTCTTTTTTAGTTTTGCTTATCAGGAAAATTTCAGTGAACAATCCCGCTGTAAGATTACCCGGATTTTCAATTTCGAAGTATACGGGTAGGTAGCCGTTTTCACGATTCGGAGTCGATGAAACGGATAAAAGCTTGCCATTTAATGCATGGGTAGCATATAATTTTTCGGATAAAGCGGTTTTAAAGTTTGCTGATTCGATGTTATCGGCATCTTTTATTTGCGATTGCGGAAGGTTTGCCTTCAGTAATAATTTATCGGTATTAATGATGGTTCCCAGTATATCTCCCTCATTCACAAAATCACCGGCCTTTTTTGTTATTTCTGCGAGAATACCGGATTGAGCAGCTTTTACATACAGCAGCCCGTTTAAATAGTTTTTACCGAAGGTTTCAAACCTGCGTTTGGCATCATCATAGTCGAGTTTGATTTGTCTGTACTCCTTATCTGAGATAATATTTTCGGTTCTTAAATTTTCAGCTCTTAAAAAATCTGATTCTGCTTTTTCATAAGCAGATTTGGCTTCGTTATATTTGGTGTTTAGGTTGTTTGATGTAAGTTGTCCGGGATCGATTGTAAATATTAAATCACCTTTTGTGACCTGTTGACCGGGCATAAAATTTTGGGCAAACTGAATAAGTCCGTCCGAAGGAGCAATCATCGCACCCATACTTTTAGGCAGACCTTCAAGTTGACCCGAAACAGGTATTATGGCATTAAAAAAATTCGGCACTATTTCCAGGGTACT
>CAYNTB010000041.1:0-7227 GCA_964399905.1 uncultured Bacteroidales bacterium
GTTCCAGAGAAATTCCCTGCACTGGAAACAGCATTTACACTGTTGTTGAAAAAGTAATACCGATTATAATAGATTGAAGAAATTTGAATGCCCGGTTCATCCTGATCGATGAAACAAAATGCGCCATCACCTCCGTCGATCCGGCTAAAATAATTTATCGGTGTCCCCGAATATTTAATGGTTCCATTATCCTGTAATCCTCCCAAAAATATATTGTAACCAGCTCGGGGATCTATTGCACAGGTATAAAATTGCAAGCTATTGTAGTTGTTGTTTTTTTGCTCGAAAGCAGGCTGGTAAGCTGTGGCGTCTGAAGTATAAAAAATACCTCCGTCTGTGGCTACAATAAGCTCGTCAGAACTGTTGTTTAGAAATAAAATTTTATGGATGTCGGCATGTATGTAATTGTTGGTTTCGCCGGCGTACATTCCCGTCCAATCTGATATCTTATGCCAATTATTTCCCCCGTCAGTTGATTTATAGGTATCGAGCCCCCCCACAAAAACAGTGTTTTCATCGTTCGGATCAACTGCGGCAGCAAGTGCATGCCATCCAATAGTGGCCCAATAATAATTGCCATCGTTTGGAATTGTTACATTGTACCATATTTCTCCTTTTCTGGAAGATTTTAAAATATATTGGCCCTGCGAATGTTTAAATCCATTGTTTGGGTTTACCCAAGCAACATCAAGCAGGGCATACACAATATCCGGATTTGAAGGTGCACAAGCAATCATAACCCTGCCCGGGATATTATAGGTAACTGAATTTTCAATGATAGACACATAGTTATCCCAGATGGTCCATGATCCGCTTATACCTTCATCAGAATATAATATTCTTCCACCGCCTTCTTCATCAAGGTTTCTCATCGTCCCAATGTAAATCCGCCCGTCTGCTCCAATTTCAATATCAGCGGGTGCAAAAGGTTTATTACTGCCGCTTATTTCAGGTAAAACCTGTTCCCAGCTATCACCGTTATCATCTGATCTGTAAAGCCCGTCTGATGGCAAACTTTGATGATTTGCGCCCTTATAAACACCCGATGTGACACAGGCATATATTACGCTTGATCCCTCTTCATCCCTTATCCCGATGTCGGTAATGTATTTAAAATTTTCTGTTGAAGGAATGAGCTCCCAATGCAAACCTCTGTCTGTAGTTTTCCAAATCCCAGCTCCCATACCCGAAGATTCTCTGTAAATTGTGAATGCAGTTTGGGCCTCACCGGTCCCAACATAAAAAACATTCGGGTTGTTGGGATCGGAAACAATGCAGCTAATGACCAGGTTGCTCCAAAAGTCATCTACTGCTTGCCAGGCAGAAGTTTCGCTTTTAAAATTATCATTAACCCAAAGTCCTCCTGTTACTGATCCTGCCCATGCTTTATTGCCACTTGTATCATTGGGATCAATCATAAAAGCACGTGTGCGGCCTGCCATATTCGAAGGAACTTCTTCCCAAACCATATCTGAACCAAAGGTATGGCTGTTTTTGAGTTCATTTATTGATGTTGTTTGAGAAAAGGCAGCTTTTAATCGTTCAACCGGAACCCTTTTGAGGTTTGGGTCAATCGTCATAAAATAATTTTGAATAGCTGCCAGATCGGGACGGGTTTCTTCCGGTAGTTCTTTTAATTCATCAATGGACCGGAATGGTAATTTCTGATATTCTTGCAATAGAAATTTTTCGTATTGTTTTCTGCCATCATTTTCGTTAAAGTATAAGAATACCAGTGAACTCACCAATAAAACGATAAATAAACTTAAAATGATCTTTTTGTTTCTCATTGCACAGAAGAACAATTCGAATTTAATTCAAACTTAAATTTAAACGCAGTGATTTTTTAATAAGAGTAGGAATGGTCTAAAATACCCTGTTTATTCTTTTACGGGTCTTTCGAAAATGCTATTGTCTACTTCTTTTCCATACTCAACACTATCAATATTGATTTGAGACTGAACCTGTCCATTCACCTTTGTTTCAATACTGAAAGCAATAGCGGTACCATCAATCATTTTATAGTTGCTTAGAAATGTTTCTGTCATGGCCTCTGTACCCATCATCGAAATTTTTGCTTCGGTTTTAAGAATTACATAGGTTTCAAGATCGATAAAAATAAATGATTCATCACCATCATCATAAGTGGCTTTGATTTTATATACATCCGATCCTTCCAAATCTTCAATTCCTTCAAAAGCGAGATCTATCCCCTTTTCTTCATAATTATAAAGTAAGCCGTCAAAATCTGCTTCACGTTTAATGGATTTAAGCTGGTCGACAGGAATATCCTGTGGATCGGTTGTGCCCATAAATGGAGCAACCATCCAGCCTTCGGTTCCATTGAATGCCTGGATAAATTTTTGACCCATAATGTCTGCTTCCAGTCGGAATAAATTGGGTCGCTTGCTGGTTTGCACAAAAGAAAATTCGGAGCCCATTTGAAAAATCCGGCCGGTAACAGTTCGGGTTTCCATTGCGGAAAGTGATTCCTGTCCATTAATTTCATAGTAATTTTCAAGAATTTCAGATAATTCCTGCGACTGTAAAGAGATAACCATACTAAAGAAGATGGCAATTGTAAAAAGTTTTTTCATATCCTGATTGTTAAATGGTTTTTTAAATTATTATTTCTAATTTTTATAAAAACAGTATAAATATACTGATAAATGAATGATAATAAAGAAAAAATGAAAAAAGCCTGCAGATATATAAATGCAGGCTTTTTGGCGGGTGGTACCACCTGGAATTGAACCAGGGACACACGGATTTTCAGTCCGTTGCTCTACCAACTGAGCTATGGTACCTTCCTGTTTGGTGGCGCAAATTTACGAAGTTTTTTTAAAATCAGAAATTTTTTTTAAAAATTGAATTATATTGGCCTCAGATACTTACTTTTGCATACTTATCTTATTGATTAACACAGATGAACTTAGTTATTGATTTTGGAAATACATTCACAAAACTTGCTGTTTTTGAGAAAAATGATATGATAGCGTATTTTCAATTCGATCAATTAACGGTCAAACAATTGATGGAAATAGGCATAAAATATCCATCGATTAAATCCGCAATAATTTCTTCTGTTGTTGATTATTCTGTTGAAATCAAACACTTCTTAGAAAAAAAATACAGTTTTTTTGAACTTGGATCAGATACCCCTGTTCCGATTGTAAATAAATACAGAAGCCCCAAAACCTTAGGCAAAGACAGAATCGCCGCTGTTGTTGCCGCATCATCATTATATCCTGATCAAAATATACTTGTAATAGATGCTGGTTCCTGTATAACCTACGATTTTATCAATGATAAAAAAGAATATTTGGGTGGTTCTATTTCGCCCGGTTTAAGGATGAGATTAAAAGCCATGCATGCTTTTACAAAAAAACTTCCACTCGTTGATTTTAAAAAAATTGATTACTTCATAGGGTCAACAACTGAGGAATCAATCTTATCAGGAGCTTATCATGGTTGGATAAGCGAAATAGAAGGTATTATAGGGGATTACAGAAATAATTATGAAAATTTAACAATTATTTTAAGTGGAGGTGATTATATTTATTTTGATAAAAGACTAAAAAATAACATCTTTGCACTCCCAAATATTGTAATGGTTGGGCTAAATATAATACTGGAGTTTAATGAAAATAAAAAATAGGGCGTTTCGATATATAATACTCACAGGCTTGGCAATAGTAATTAATACTTCTTTGTTGGCTCAGACCAGAACAACATCTCCTTATTCAATTTACGGATTGGGTGAAATTAACAATGTATTTAATGTCAAAAGTCTTTCTATGGGTGGATTGAGCTATTCAATTTTTGACAATACCACCATTAATTTTGCAAATCCCGCCTCTTATGCAGCTTTCGATACCTTATCCTTTGTTTTTGATGCAGGGATGTTGGCTGTAAATAATTCATTAAAAAATGCCACTTCTTCCGAACGAACAAGCTATGCTTCATTAAATTACCTTTCAATGGGTTTTTCGATCAACAGATGGTGGAAAACAAGTATGGGGCTGCTGCCATTTAGCAATGTAGGTTACAATTATGGTTACGTTCAAGATATAACCAATGTAGGCAATGTCCAGTTTTATCATGAGGGCAGCGGAGGTATCAACCAATTATATTGGGGCCATGCTTTTAAATTGAACAAAAACCTATCGGTTGGTGTAAATTTGGGCTATTATTTTGGAACCATTGATAAAATAAGGGCCGTCGGGTTTATTGATTCTGTTCAATATATTTCAACACATTTAAGCAGTACCATTAATGTGGATGATTTTTATTTGAATTACGGGATTCAATATCATGCCACTGTTAATAACCTAAATATCGACCTGGGAGCTGTTTATAGTGGAAAAGCTTCATTAAATGCAAGCAAAGAAGAATTTGCCCGTACTTTTTTACCGGCTTATACCAATGTTGAAGATTTTAAAGATACCATTTCCTGGATTCAGGACATTGATGGAAATGTGACCATGCCAAAGAATTTGGGATTAGGAGTCATGATTTCAAGCAAAGATAAATGGAAAATAGGTGTGGAATTTCAAAAGCAATTCTGGGAAGAATATGCATCATTTAATGTGAAGGATTCATTAAAAAATACCTTTAGGTTGGGTTTGGGTATGGAAATTATACCCAACTATAACAGTGTGAGCTCATATCTAAAAAGGGTTAGTTATCGCTTCGGGTTAAGGTATGAGCAAACCCCACTTGTTCTTCACGATCATCAAATTAATAGCTTTGGCATAGGTTTTGGAGTAGGTTTACCATTGCGAAATTCAAGATCAACAGTTAACTTAGCAATGGAATATGGATTAAAGGGATCGGTAAAAAA
Source organism: uncultured Bacteroidales bacterium (assembly GCA_964399905.1). GTDB lineage: Bacteria > Bacteroidota > Bacteroidia > Bacteroidales. The sequence continues at coordinate 4,844 of CAYNTB010000041.1, forward strand.
TAATTTGGTGCAGGAGCGCTACTTTAAGTTTATTATTGGACTTACAATGCAACAACGCTGGTTTAGCAAACGAAAATATAACTAACAAAAAAAATACGATTATGAAAGCGAAACTTACATTCATTTTGTTATTCATGGGATTAATGTTTGGTCCCAGTATAAATGTGATTGGACAAGATGAATCAAAATTCGGAGATGACCCTGAAACCTGTAAAATTAATATTTCTTTATATCAGGAATTTTTTCGACAGTGGAAAGAAACAGATTATGAGAGTGATATCATTAAAGATGCCATTAAACCGTGGCGATCGGTTTTCATGAAATGTCCTGAAGCACAAGAATCAACTTATACCAACGGCGTAAGAATCATGTATTACCTGATTAACAAAGAAAAAAATGAGGCATTACGTGAAAAATATATTGATACTCTTATGTTGATTTATGATAAAAGGATTGAATATTTTGGAAAAGAAGGCAGCATATTGGCCAGAAAAGGTGCTGATTATTATAAATACAGGACCCAAAATTATGTTGAAGCCAATGCCATTTTCAAACGTTCAATTGATCTTCAGAAAAATAATTCAATGGGCCCGATCCTGATCTATTATTTTCGTACAATGGCTAAAATGGTTATTGATGAAGTAGTCGAAAAATCATCCATTATTGATGCTTACGACCATGTCAGTCAAATCATTGATTTTAATATAAAAAGATATAGCGGAGATGCCCGAAGACTGGAAGAATGGAAAAATTATAAAGGAAATATTGAAGCTGAATTTGAACCATTCGCAACTTGTGAGGACCTTGTAGCAATTTATCAGTCAAAGTTTGATGAAAACAAAAATGATGTTGAATTACTGAAAAAAATCACTGATATTCTGGATAAAAAGAAATGCGTTGAATCACAATTATATTTTGACGCTACTGTTCAGTTATATAAGATGGAGCCTTCTCCTGAATCTGCTTATTTAATCGGAAAAATGTATTTAAAAGATTTTAAATACAATGATGCCGTTAATTATCTGACCGAGGCTACAGCCATGGAAGATGAAGAAGAGTTGCCCAAAATATATTTTTACATTGCACAATGTAACAAAGAATTGAATAAATTTATTGAGGCAAGAAGAAATGCACTAAAAGCCCTGGAATATAATCAATCATATGGTGCGGCTTATATTCTGATCGGGGATTTATACGGTACAACTGCAAAGGATTGTGGTGACAATGACTTAGATAAACGAGCCGGATACTGGGCCGCAGTTGATAAATATATGAAAGCTAAACAGGTTGATCCGGAAGTAGCAGATATGGCCAATAGTAGAATTCGTGATTATTCTGCCCATTTCCCAACTCTTGAAACAATATTTTTCAATAACCTTAAGGAAGGTGATCCTTATAAAATCGAGTGTTGGATTAATGAGACAACCATCATACGTGCTGCTAAATAATTATTCAAATAATTGAAAAATATAAGAATTAAAAAATTATTGATTGTAAAAAGCATTGTTATACTTTTGGGTATGGCAATGCTTTTTTCTTGCAAAAACGATATTACAGCGGTTAGTGCACTTGCAGCAGGTGACTCTATCCCTGATCTTAAAGCCAAAAATTTTGAAGCCTGTTACGAAGCCTGGCAAAAGGGAGTTCACGCAGTGATTCCGGTCGAGTGGTTGCCAAACTTGAAAGCCCTGTGATGATACAATATGGCGGAAGTGATCCACACACCATTTTCCCGGAAGGTTTCAGGGTCGAATTTTATAACAGGTTAATGCAGGTTGAAACAGTGCTGCAAGCTGAATATGGAATAAATTATACCCAAAGAAAACTATTAATTGCACGTAAAAATGTAGTGGTAAATAATTACCCAAAGCAGGAGCAACTTAATTCAGACGAGCTGATATGGGATCAGCGAAGGAAAAGGATATATTCTGAAGCTAAAGTTAAAATTACAACCCCTACAGAAGTTTTATATGGCAAGGGCATGGATTCGGATGAGCAATTTAAAAGATATGAGATTTTTAAAGCAAGAGGTGAAGTTGAAGTTGAAGAAGAAAAGAAGTAAAACATAATTTCATATAATCTGAAAAATGGATAATTGGACCATTGTTGTTATCACATTGATTTTATCGGGATTTTTCTCAGGTATTGAAATTGCATTTGTAAGTTCTAATCGCCTGAAAATAGAACTTGATAAAAGCAAGGGGCTCTATAGTGCCAGAATTATGGCTTCTTTTGCCAACCAACCCTCAAAATTTATCGGCACATTGTTACTCGGAAACAATATTGCCCTGGTTCTTTACGGCATTGCCATGGCCAAAATTCTAACACCATTGTTAACCAGGGTATTTATTATACACATAAAAACGTTGTTAACCAACTGCAAG
>CAYNTB010000041.1:7339-10659 GCA_964399905.1 uncultured Bacteroidales bacterium
TGTACCTTTTAACAGTGAGTTTTTTATATTATTAAGCCAAACTATTATCGCGACCGTAATTATTCTGGTTACCGCTGAATTTTTACCCAAGATATTATTTCGAATCAGGCCCAACGCAATCTTAAATTTCTTTGCATTGCCGCTGAGATTTATTCACTTTATCTTGTATCCGTTCGTTTTTATTTTTATCGGCTTGTCAGAATTTATATTGAAAAAATTGTTCAGGGTAACTTTTGGAAAAGAAGACTATAGTTTTAGTCCGGTGGATCTTGGTGACTATGTAAAAGAATTTACACAAGGCGAAAATGATGAAAGTGAAATTTCACAGGAAATACAAATTTTTCAGAATGCCATTGATTTTCATAATATTAAATTAAGGGAGTGTATGATCCCGAGAACGGATATTGTTGCACTTGAAATTAATGAAAGTGTTGATGTATTACGTTCAAGTTTTATTGAAACAGGGCATTCAAAAATATTAATATTCCGCGAGAATATAGATAACATCATCGGGTATACCCATTCATACGATATGTTCCAAAAACCCGAAACCATTAATGAGATTCTTCGATCAATTTTTATCGTTCCTGAAGCAATGCTTGCCAATAAAGTGCTTTCGATGATGTTATCTGAAAACAAGAGTATTGCTGTTGTTGTTGACGAATTTGGCGGTACCTCGGGTATGATTACAATGGAGGATATTATCGAAGAAATCTTTGGTGAAATTGAAGATGAACATGATAATGAGGATCTGACAGAAAAACAAATTGATGCGGATGAATTTATGTTCTCGGGAAGGTTGGAAATTGATTATATCAATGAAAAGTATCAATTGGGAATTCCTGTTACCGAAGATTATGAAACCCTGGCCGGATATATCATTCAGCATCACGAAAGCATCCCTATGATGAATGAAATTATCAAAATCCACAAATTCAGTTTTAAAATTGTACAGGCCAAAAAAAACCGCATCGAATTGGTTCATTTAAAAATCAATAAATCAGACGAATAAATCCCGGAATGTTTTTAAGAAATCGGCAGGAAAATTTATCCCCGAATTTCGCTTGATCCCCCTCAAAAAAAGAATTAAAGTGCTCACATTTTGTGAGTTGAAAAAAAATGATTAGGAGCTAAATTGCTTCCCATAGATAAATTATTTTTCTTCGGATGATGTTAAAAAGCATATTCAAACACAGATGTTTTATAAACATCAGGCAACAAGAGCTTTACGACTTCGCGCTTTGTTTCTTATTTTTTTTTTATTATAAACTTTCTGTTGTACATTTGCAAACTCAAAAAAAGTTTAAAAAATGGCAGTAATAGGAAAAATTAGGAAGCATTCAGGATTATTGGTGATTGTTATTGGGGTTGCATTGGCAGCTTTCGTTTTAGGTGATTTATCTAAAACCAGAACACGTAATACAAATACCATTGGTGAAATAAATGGTGAAAAAGTTTCTTATCGGGAGTTTAGTACCAGACTTGATCAAAATCTTGAGTATGAAAAACAACGCTTAGGAAAACAAAGCCTCAGTGCAACAGAAAGTTTTTCGGTAAGACAAATGACCTGGAATCAATTTCTGAATGATATTGTTATGGGAGAAGAATATGAAAAAATTGGTTTGGGTGTTTCGTCCGAAGAGTTATTTGAACTCGTACAGGGTGTTAACCCCCACCGTTTTATATTGCAATATTTTTCGAATCCGAATACCGGCGAGTTTGACCGAAATGTTGTTTTAAACTTCTTGCAAAACCTTGATAATATGGAACCGGCAGCCACTCAGCAATGGTTACAAATCGAAAAAGCCATAAAAAGTGATCAATTGTCGCAAAAATTTAACAATCTGGTAAAAAAAGCATATTATGTTCCGACCGAGCTGGCTATGCAGGAATATGTGGCACAAAATCAAAAAATAAAAATCAACCTGGTTACAAAACCCTATAATCAGGTTGCCGACAGTTTAATTAGTGTTACGGATAAAGAAATCAGTACTTATTATCAAGAGCATATTAATAAGTACCAACAGCAGGAAGAACTTAGAGACATTGATTATGTGATGTTTGAAGTAAAACCTTCAGTTGAAGATCGCGTAAGAACAACCAACCAAATCAATGAGCTTTTTCAGGAATTTAAAGCAACCGAAGATGTAGTTGCTTTCGTTAATTCTGTGTCGGATACAAGATACGATAGCACCTTTTATAAAAAAGGCGAATTGCCGATACAACTGGATGAAATCATGTTCAATTCGGAAGTTGGAACTTTTGTGGAGCCATTTTTAGACAATGATATTTACCACATGGCGAAATTAATGGATGCACAAACCAGGCCCGATTCTTTAAATGCAACACATGTACTGATTGCATACAGAGGTGCTCAATTTGCCGCTCCTGGCATTATCCGAACACGTGACCAGGCAAAACTACTTGCCGATAGTATTTTTAATGTGGTAAAACAAAATAAATCAAAGATTAGTGAAATTTCCAGAACAATGTCTGATGATCCGTCAGCCGTTGAAAATGGAGGTGAAACAGGCTGGTTCCCGGATATGGCAATGGTTGGTCCATTTAATGATGCTGTTCTAAAAACCCCCGTCCATGATGTTGTGATTGCAGAAACTGCATTTGGTTATCATGTAATTAAGGTAACTGGTAAGAAAAACTTCAACAAAAAAGTTCGAGTGGCAATTGTTGATCGTGCCATCGAACCCAGTGGCCAAACTTATCAGGATATATATACGCAGGCAAGTAAATTTGCAGCCATGAATACAACTGCGGAGGAATTTGAAAATTCAGTGATTGATCAGGGACTTAATAAACGCAGTGTTCCCGGATTGAGAATTATGAGTAATTATATCGCTGGAATTGAGTATCCAAGAACCATTGTTCAATGGGCATTCAACGAACAAACAGAAGTCGGAAGCATCAGCCCGATTTTTGATTTTGAAGGTAAATATGTGGTTGCAATCCTTAAAGCAGTAAAAGAAGAAGGAAGCCTTTCTCTGGAAAATGTTAAAAATTTGGTAAAGGCTCAGGTTATTAAGGAAAAGAAATATGAGTACATAAAAAATCAGCTTAACGGCAAAACCGATGTTGAACAAATTTCATTGAATTTTGGTAACAGCCCGGTAGAAATGGAATTGGTTTTTGCTTCTGCCAATATTGATGTTTATGGCAGAGAGCCTGAAGTAGTTGGGAAAGCATTCTCAATGAAACTTGGTGAAAATTCTGGATTAATCAAAGGGAATAACGGGGTTTATGTATTTGCAATTACTGACATTATTCAGGCCCCTGAAGATACTCAACTAGAGATTTATAAAAGC
>CAYNTB010000042.1:0-10521 GCA_964399905.1 uncultured Bacteroidales bacterium
CCGCGCTTTATTTAACCTGAAGCTACCGATGGCATCAAAAATAAAGCGTTTAATTTCATCCAAATCCGAAAAATGATCCATTCTTATATCGACAAGCAATTCAGCCAGCGGGAATAAAGCCCTGGCCCGCATCCATTTTGAAAGATGATTTCTTTTCACATGGTACTCAAGAGAGCGATCAGGAATCGGGAATATTATTTCCTGCAATGCTTTTAGGTCACTTGCTCTTGCAATTTCATTTCCATTATCCGGATCAATAAAAACAAAATCTCCAAAGGCGAAGTATTCACGTATAAAATTTCGCAATTGAAGGGATAAGGTTTTGGAATTTTTATTGATAAATCCGACCTGCAATTTTTTGGCAATTTTTGCATTTTCAGCATCCGACGATTGCAGAAGTAAGGGCATAAAAGGATCATCGCTTTTTACTTTTTGGTATAATTTTACACCTGCCTGCTTGTCTAAAACCCCTTCTCTTTTATAAGCCATGTCCGAAATTATTCCCAACATGTTTTTTTTGTACTTATCATACAATGCAACCGCTTCCTCGTAATTTGTTGCCAAAAGTATTTTCGGTCTTCCCCTCATGCGTAGCATTTGCTGATGTTCATTTAAGCCTTCTGTCATAAAAGTTTTAGACTGCTTAAATATTATTTTGAAGATATTTGGCAGGTATGAGGAATAAAAGCGGATGGAATCTTCCACCAAGAGGATGGTTTGAACCCCGACATGTTCAACATCAAATTCCACGTTCATTTTATCTTCAATCAGCTTGATGATCGCCAATAAAATATCTGCATTTCCCAACCACGAAAATATGTAATCAATCGAACTCAGGTCGGCATGATCAATTTTTAAAGACACTTCTCTGGAGAAAGGTGTAAGAACAACAATCGGGATCTTTGGATATTTGGCCTTAATAATGGATGCCAGATCGAAAGTGTCCTTTTTTTCGGCACTCAGCATGGAAATGATCAGGTCTATTTTTTCTGATTTAAGCAGTTCGAGTGCCTGTTCTTGCGAAGTTGCCTGAATAAACTGAGGCGGATAACGTAAATTCAGCGAAACATATTCATTGAAAATTTGCTCATCGATCCGGCCATCGTCTTCTAAAATAAAGATATCGTAAGCACTTGCGATCAGAAGAACATGATAAATCCTTTTTCTCATCAAAACACTGAAGGACGTATCATTAAAATAAAATTTCCTGGCTTGCAAATCGGCAGATAAGGGTTTGATCATATTATTTTTTTTACAAAAATAATCCAATTGTTGATTAGCTGCGAATGATTAGACAAACAGAAGTGTTTTTCTTAAAAAAATTAAGGCTGTTTTAATCCTTACGGTTTTTCTTTTTATCGATAAAACCGGCAATATAAATGGCCAGTACGAGGTACGAAACAATGCCGGTTAATAGAAAAATGTAAAATTTTCGGCTGCCGGTAAATTCAGCTGATAAATTTTTAAAAAACATAAAAGTGACCATAAAGGCCAGTATCAAAGTCAAAGTAACTGCAATATGCGCTACAACAGCATTATCTGCTTTGATGCCTTTGGTAAAGAACAACAAAACAAAGCCGAAAAATGCAGGAATGAGTGAGGTTATCTGGAGATCGCCATCTGTATAATACCTGACAAAAAAACCAAAAAGACCGATCAAAATTAAAAATAATGCATAATAAAAATTTACAATATGAGGTGTTTTCATGACTTACAATTTATATTCATTTTAAATTAGAGCCGAAATTACAAATTAAATCTGAATCATTTCTGGAGCGGCCCGATTATTCGTATTATTAATTTTAATTCAATATTTTTCACATGGCAAACAACCTACAAGCTTTTCAGATTTTTGCCAAGCCGGTTGGGGCCCGTTGTAATTTACATTGCCAGTATTGTTATTACCTCGATAAAAATATATTACATCAGGCTTCAAAAGGGGCCTTAATGGATGATGAAACCCTTGAGCAATATATCATTCAACATATAGGGGCGGCTGACTCCGGCATCATTGTTTTCTCATGGCATGGAGGCGAACCAACTTTGGCCGGCCTTAATTATTACAAAAAAATTGTACGTTTTCAAAAAAAACACAAACCTGATCACTGTAAAATAATAAACGGAATTCAAACCAATGCAACACTTTTAAATGATGACTGGTGCCGTTTTTTTGCTAGCGAGGACTTTGTGGTAGGGGTGAGCCTGGATGGACCGAAAAAAATAAATGATCTGCATCGCAAAACCATTGCAAATAAATCTGCATTTGAGCTGACCATGAAAGGCATTGATCTTCTGAATAAATACAAGCTTTCTTTTGAAATTCTTTGCGTGGTTCATTCCGTAAATGTTAATGATCCATTGGGGATTTACCGCTTTTTAAAACAAACCGGAACCCAATACATCAGGTTTATTCCATTGGTTGAAAAAGAAATCACAAGCGTGATGAATTCTAACAACGTGCCCTCTGAAAAATACGGACATTTTTTAAATGCTATTTTCGATGAATGGAAGAACAATGATATCGGCAAAATAAAAGTTCAGATTTTTGAAGAAGCATTGCGCACCGCATTTAACCTGGAACACAGCCTTTGCATTTTTCGTGAAATTTGTGGCGAAGTCCCGGTTATTGAACATAATGGAGATTTTTATGCCTGTGATCATTTCGTAAATTCAGATCATCTGATCGGAAATATAAAGAAAACTTCACTCAGGCAATTAATCGATAGTCCGGAGCAAAAAGCATTTGGTTTAAAAAAATTAAACACCCTTCCCAAATACTGTTTGGCCTGTAGTGTCAGAAATATGTGCAACGGTGGTTGCCCCAAAAACAGATTTATCGAAAGCCCTGATGGTGAACCCGGTTTAAATTATCTCTGCCGGGGGTACAAAATATTTTTTAATCACATAAAGCCATTTGTCAACGAAATAAGAATTGCACATGCTGATCAGCCAAAAGATAATTGATTTTTCTATTTTTATACATTCTCAGATTAAAAACTCAAAAATGATTTTAAGAACTTGAATGGGCATTTTAATATCTTTAAACATTGCTTCTGTGCCTGCGCAGAATCATTTGAAAGAATCCACCACAATTAAGGTTTTAAGCTTTAACATCCTTCATGGAGCTACTACAAACGGTGATTTTGACCTGGATGCCATTGCAAAAGTGATCATTGATACAAAACCCGATTTTGTGGCTTTGCAGGAAGTTGACTTCAAAACAAGGAGGGCCAAAAATTATGATCTGGCAACTGAACTGGGATGGCGCACAAAGATGGCACCTCTTTTTGCACGTGCCATGCCTTACGATGGGGGCGAATACGGAGAAGGCGTTTTATCAAAATATTCAATTATTTTTAGCCGAAATGTGCCTTTGCCCTGTTCAGAAGGGAATGAACCCAGGGCTGCTTTAGAAATAGTCACGGTTTTGCCGTCCAATGATACCATTGCCTTTATTGGAACTCATCTTGATCACACCAAAAATGAAACTGACCGGATTCAACAGGCTGAAGAAATAAATAAAGTATTTTCAAAAAATAAATACCCGACAATTTTGGCTGGTGACCTAAATGCAGAACCCGGCAGCCTTCCTATTCAAATTTTAGAACAACAATGGACCCCCGCATATAACAGGGAAAATCCTGACTTCACCTTCCCTTCAGATCATCCTGTTAAGAAAATTGATTATATCATGTATTTTCCTGCGAATCGCTGGATTGTTGCAGAAACAAAGGTCATTTGTGACCCTATTGCTTCGGATCATTGTGCATACATGGTAATTCTAAAACTGATCAAAAATTAGCGATATGGCATATTGTTTCCGGCCAATGATAAAGCCGCATCAAACATAGTCTGAGCACGAACGAATATTTATTGTTAATAATTCGTTAAACTTTAGGTGAAAGCTTTTAAAATGGGATTTTTGAGCTTGTTCTTAGCTTTGAATTGTGGTAATTTTACACTTGCGCATTATTACACAATTTCAACAATGGTGCAATTTTTACATTTTAAATTATGAACAATCAAATTTCAAATAAAGACAAAAGGGGCAGTTGGCACAAAATCATTAAATCTTACACTCGACCCAGTTTAGCTAAAAGCTGGTGGCAAATTATGAATTCCCTGATTCCTTACTTCGGATTGTGGGTTGCCATGATTTACAGCCTCGAAATTTCTTATTGGCTGACCCTGGCACTTTCGGTCCTTGCTGCCGGTTTCCTGGTGCGAATTTTTATTATTTTTCACGATTGTGGACATGGCTCTTTTTTTAAATCACCCTTGCTGAGCAGGATTGTTGGTATTATCACCGGTGCCCTGGTATTTACGCCTTATCATAAATGGCACGACGAACACCGAATCCATCATCAAACGGTTGGGAATTTAGACAAACGTGGTGTTGGCGATGTAAAAACCATTACAGTGGAAGAATATAACAGTTATTCCTTCGGTAAACGTTTGTATTATCGATTGTATCGGAATCCCATTATTATTTTTATTCTTGCTCCGTTTTTTCTGTTCACCATTGCTTTTCGGATTCCCGGACGTGAACAATCCAAAAAAATCAAATGGTACACACATCTGACAACCCTTGGGCTGATTACCCTAATTATCCTTGTTTCAATGCTGATTGGGTTTAAAACCTATGTACTCATTCAAATTCCGGTTTTGTATTTTGCTTCTGTTGCCGGGGTTTGGTTGTTTTATTTACAACATCAGTTTGAAGATGTGATCTGGGAACGGGACGAAGATTGGGATTACAAAACCATCGCGATGGAGGGCAGCTCTTATTTGAAGCTTCCGAAGATTTTGCAGTGGTTTTCGGGCAATATCGGCTTTCACCACCTTCATCATTTAAGCCCTAAAATCCCCAATTACAATCTTGAAAAATGCCTCAAAGAAAACCCGGATTTTCAGAAAGAACCACTTACCTTTTGGCCAAGTTTAAAATCAATTCGTTTACGGTTATGGGATGAAGCAAAACATAAACTGGTAAGCTTCAGAGATGTGAGGGCGCAATCATAAGCCGGTTCTATCGTATTGATTTTCTTAAAATACAAACCAGCTTCCCCGTTTTTTTTTTGTAAGGATAAAACAGATTATATCAACCAATATCTTTGAAAAACAGATATCTTTGTTTGAACCGACATTAATCTCATAAAAAAAACAAATATGGAAAAGCCCGTTTTAACTGACGAGGATCTATTTCCCTCCGATGAAGTCATCTTTTCACATCTAGGCGAAAAGAAAAAATTATGGATTAGCTTCTTTAATGATTTACGCAAAACCTATGCGGATTTTGTTGAAGAATGGAGGTATTATAAAGACGGCCATAGCTGGTTGTTAAAAATAACCCGTAAGAAAAAAACAGTGTGTTGGGTTTCGGTCATTGAAAAGGGCTTTAGTGCAACATTCTATTTTTCCGATCAGTTTGAAGAAGCCATATTCAACAGTTCAATTTCGGAGAATCTAAAAGAAAGTTTCAGAAATGGAAAACATTATGGTAAAATCAGGGGATTGACGATTGAATTCGAAGATGAAAATGACATTGAATATGCAAAATCATTAATCACAATCAATTTGATGAAATGAGTTCAGATAAAAATCGTGTTTGTCCGGTAGAGAAGGCTGGTGGGCTTGATCATTTTTTAAGACGATGGGTTCAAAACCCAAAAAGAATTCTGAAGCCGTTTATCAGCGAAGGAATGACTGTTCTGGATTTGGGTTGTGGCCCTGGTTATTTCACCCTCGAAATGGCCTTATTGCTTAATGGCACAGCTAAAGTAATTGCCGCAGACCTGCAACAAGGGATGCTGGATAAGGTGCATAAAAAAATTGCAGGCACAACTCTGGAAAACAGGATCAAATTACATAAATGTGAATCGGATAAAATAGGAATCACAGAAAAGGTCGATTTTGTCCTGGCTTTTTATATGGTTCATGAAGTGCCCAATCAGGAAAAGATGTTTGCTGAGTTAAAATCAATTCTGAAATCAGAAGGAAAAATTTTCATCATTGAGCCAAACTTTCACGTTTCTAAAGCTTCCTTTAAACAAACCCTTGATATATCGGAACAAAATGGGTTTAAAATTCTTGAAAACCCAAAGATGTTGTTTAGCAGGACTGCAATCCTGGCTCATGCTTAATTCATCTTCTTTTAAATACGATCTATCTATTTCTTTCTTTTAAAGTTCAATTTATAGGCCGTATTCCAGCTTTCTCCTTTATCGCGTGAGCTGCTGATCTCCATCGTAAAGGCATTTTCTGAAATGTCGTAAATTTTCATCTGCATTATCGAAAGGGCTACACCAGCTACTCCAAAACTTGTTTTGGTATTATCGACACTGAAAACTCCATCTTCAAATCCACCGGTAAACACATCCAATCCGGATGTAAAGCCATTATATGTCGTCAGAATATATTTGCCAATATCGGCTTTATAACTATAATTCAGTAGCATCGACTGTACATAATAATCATCCACACTGATATTTTGCTTCATTAAATTTGTGGTTTCAAAACTTACGGTCGAAACTGTATGATCAAAGGTGGCCCAGGTTTTGTTTATAGCGGGTTTTTGGATTTCCACATCCCAAACACCTTCTAAAATGGCCAATTTCTGCATCTCTTCACTTTTGGGCATTTTAAAAATAGCCTCATCGACCTCAACGTTTAAATTGACTTCTTCAATCCCCAAAATCCGATCACGTTGGCCGAACATTCGTTCCACAAAAAAAGGAATGATCAGCCCATTCACTTCCTGAAAATCCTCAAAAAATGTTTCGGCTGTTTGTTGAATCCCAAAATCAACCCATTTTGAAATGCTTTTATATTCCAAAAAAGTTTCCTGATCGAGATACCAGGTTTCTTCTGTGCCTTCCGGCCTTATTAATTTCAAAGCATAGGTGTCGATGCCATCCACATTTTCTTCGCCCAGAAATTCAACTTTACGGCCCTTTTCCTTGTATTTATAAAATGGGCTAAAGAATTCAGCCTTTTGATGAAAGACCGTGACTTCAGGCTTGTTTAATTCGCGGGGAAATAAAAATTCATGCCAGGGATCGATGGTCCAGCCAGAGGTGCCATTAAAGGCTTCCTTAACTTTGTGTTGGCCAATGTGCAAATCACTATAATACTCGCCTTTGCTGGTTTTAACGGCATAAAATTCATTTTCCTCGCTAAATGCGGTAAAGCGGGCCTTAATTTCCATCGAATGAATGGCATCCCATTTTTCAGTTCCGCCATGGGCTTTAAGATGTTTCGCGATGATATCCTCAACATTTTGGGCATTTAAAAAAGTTGAAAAACAAATCGAAATTATGAGCAGACCGATGTGATGTTTTGTGAACCTCATTTTATCTTATTTTTTTGATTAAATATTTAATTTAACTTAAAGCAAGCCATTTCGGTTTGATTTCTTACATAAACTTTACCATTGGTATACGAAGGCGCAGTCCAGGTGATACTTCCTTCAATAGCCTGTATTGATCCCAATTCCTGATAAGCATCAGGGCTGGCTTTTGCAATGGCTAATAGCCCCTTATCCGACAATATGATCAATTTACCATCTGCCAGAATAAAACTGCCTTTACCAAAACCTCTTTTCGACCATTTGACTTCTCCGGTTTCAGCCGAAATACATCTTAAAGCAGCCACATGAAAACCATAGATATATCCATCATGATAAATGCTGGTTGTAAAGTCATTCTTCATGCTCGAGTTGTTGAGAACCTCAATGCCTTTATTTTTATTTATTTGCGTAATAAAAAATCCCTTTCCGATATATGAAACAAATATTTTATTTTCTTCAACCAATACAGGCATCACGATATTACCAGGGATGGGCATGGGGAAAGTCCAAAGTGTATCTCCTTTTAGATTATAGGAATATAAGGTTCTTCCATTAATGAAAATGAGTTGATCCTGTCCTTCAATCTTTGAAAAGAGGGGAGTACTGTACGTTGCAACTCCCTGGCCATCGGCCCAGGCAACAGTGCCATCGCTTTTATTAAAAGCCATAAATGTTTTACCATCTTTACCTCCAACTTCAATAACCAGAATATTATCAATGAGCCTGGGTGAGGACGCATAACCCCATCTGGGACGAGTGCTCCCAAAATCTTTAACAAAATCAAGTTCCCAAATTAATGTTCCATCCTTTTTGCTTCGTGCTGAAAATTTTCCCAGTCCGCTCAAACAGTAAATGTTTTCATCATCGATCGTAGGTGTCGATCTGGGTCCATCACCCCAACCATCAATTTCAATATAAATAGAATCGACTTTGACTCGCCAATTTTCATTTCCGGTTTTTTCATCATAGGCGGCTAAATACTCAAAACCAGAGATACTATCAATTTTCTCACTAAACATTGTATAAATAATTCCCTCCGAAACAACCAGCTCAGAAAATCCCGACCCGATTTCTTTTTTCCATAATAATTCAGGTTGGGTAGTAACCCAGTCTTTCTCAATGAGTTTTTCGTGAGACACACCCGATCCATATTCCCCTCTGAATTGCCTCCACCCTTCAGATGGTTCAGTTTGTGAGATGCCCGAAATATTTGATCCAAACAATAAAATGATTATCAGGCATAAAATGTTGTTTTTATTTTGCATATGCTTTTTTAAATGGGTTAAAACTAAGATGTGGCAAATATGCATATTTGTTCCATGTTATTGAAATTTTATTCAACTAATTTTTGAACAATGAAGCAAAAAAATATTAAAACCTTAGATATCCAAACAATTAACCTACCTTTGCCGACTTAATACAATACATGACATTTAGAGAATTAAAACTTATTGACCCCATACTTCAGGCACTTAGTGCAGAAGGATATACCCAACCAACCCCCATTCAAGAACAATCAATACCGATTCTGCTTAGCGGAAAGGATTTATTGGGTTGTGCCCAGACAGGCACGGGAAAAACAGCAGCTTTTGCTGCACCCATCTTACAACATCTTTTTTTAAACCAACCACCCAAAAAGCAGGAACGTAAAATACGTGCACTGGTAGTAACGCCAACAAGAGAATTGGCCATCCAAATTGCCGACAGTTTCACAACTTATGGGAAATTTACCGGAATAAAAAATACGGTAATTTTCGGGGGTGTTAAACAAGGCGCACAAACAGATGCCCTAAAACGAGGCGTGGATATTTTGGTGGCAACACCCGGTCGCTTGCTCGATCTGATGAATCAGGGCTATATTAGCCTGAAAGATATCGAATACTTCGTTTTGGATGAAGCCGACCACATGCTCGACATGGGTTTTATTCATGATATTAAAAAAATAATTGCCAAATTGCCCACACAAAGGCAATCCCTTTTCTTTTCGGCTACCATGCCACCCGATATTGTGGCTTTATCGCAAAAGATTTTGGGGAATCCCGAAAAAGTAAGTGTGCGACCCAAACAAACAACCGCCGAAAAGGTGGAGCAAGCTGTTTATTTTACCGGTAAAAAAGGCAAGCCCCAACTGCTGGTTCATCTGTTGCAAACACAAAACATTGAATCGGTGCTGGTGTTTTCGCGCACAAAACACGGTGCCAATAAAATTGTGAAAGTACTTGCCAAAGCAAAAATAAATGCGGAAGCCATTCATGGAAATAAATCCCAAACGGCCCGCCAACTGGCACTTAATAATTTCAAAAGTGGAATTACAAAGATCTTAATTGCAACAGACATTGCAGCCAGGGGTATTGATGTCGATAATATGTCGCATGTGATAAATTATGATTTGCCCAATATTCCCGAGACTTATGTTCACCGTATTGGCCGGACAGGCCGTGCAGGAGCCAGCGGAATTGCGATCTCTTTTTGCGAAACAGAAGAAAAACAATACTTAAGGGATATCCAAAAGCTTATCGGACAACAAATTCCGGTGATAAAAGATCACCCTTATCCCGACGACGGAACAGATAAACCCGGTGCAAGACCTGGGAGGCAACAAAGCCAAATATCTGCGGCAGCCAATAAAAGCAGAAATCAAAATTCAAAAGCAAGGTCTGCAAATCATCGAACAAAAACCAATGGCAATAGTCAGCTAAAAAGGCATCGCATAACCGAAAATAAACAAGGATAAAAAGGCCAAGGCGATTCTCAGACTACCGCTAAAAAGCAGCACTAAAACTTTTATTAACTTAGCTTGAATTCTAAAAACACATGGGATGAAAAAGTTAAGTTTCTTATTTGTCGTGCTTCTTATGGTAGGATGCCGGCAAAAATCAGCCGAAAAACACCAACTTCAAGATTTATCCGAAATCTTACAACAATCGAAATGGATTGACCTGACCCATTCCTTTGATGAAAATACGGTGTACTGGCCAACCAATGCACCGTTTACCCATGATACGGTTTCTTACGGTTATACCGATCAGGGTTATTTTTATTCATCATTCAAACACTCTTTTGAAGAACATGGCGGGACCCATTTCGATGCACCCATCCATTTTAGTGCCAATCAAAACACCATCGAACAGGTTCCGCTTACACAGCTTCACGGACCGGGAGTTGTTATCGAT
>CAYNTB010000043.1:0-10343 GCA_964399905.1 uncultured Bacteroidales bacterium
CGTTAAATGGCCATCCTGGTTAAAATAATTAAAAATGGCGGTGTCATAATGTGATGAAACATTAAAGGCTCGGCCTGCAAAAAGTTTTCGCTGTTCAAGCGTGCTTGTGCCACCAGTTTCGTTTAAGAGTTTTAATAAGGCTGTATATTGTTCTACTTCAGAGATAATCAACACATCTTTAAAGTTTTTTGCAGCGGCCCGAATTAATGAAATGCCCCCGATATCAATTTTTTCAATAATCTCTTCTTGGCTTGCCCCTGAAGCAATTGTTTTTTCAAAAGGATAAAGATCAACGATCACCAAATCCAGCTCGGGTATATCATACTTGCCAAGTTGTTCTAAATCGCCGGTCACATCCCTTCGGCCCAAAATACCACCAAATACTTTTGGGTGCAAAGTTTTAACGCGCCCGCCCAGTATCGACGGATAACCCGTTAAGGATTCAACGCTCGTAACTTCTACACCCAGTTTTTTAATAAAATCATACGTTCCCCCGGTTGAATAAATTTTAATATTCAAATCATCCAACTTCTTAACAATCTCTTTTAGTCCGTCTTTATTAAATACGGAAATTAATGCATTCTGTATCTTTTTCAATGTTTTGGCTTAATTTTTTGGAATTGCAATTTTATTAAAAATCAAAGCAATAAGCAATATATTTCATTATTATTTTCAGCAACCAATGATTATAATTTATTCTTTTTAACAATAACTTTTTTCAACAGAATTGAAATAAATATGATTTCGGCTCAGGCTTAATATTACGTTTACCAGAAGTTTTTATATTATCTTTGGAAAATCAGCAAACCGAATAAATATTGGACAAAATAAACAGAAAAAGGCAGGAACAATGATTATAATAAAATTGATTAGGGAAAGTTATTTGTTTGCCATTCAGGAAATAAAAATGAATAAAACCCGAACTTTTTTATCGCTATTGGGAATAACAATCGGAATATTTTCAATTATTTCGGTATTTACTGTTTTTGACTCAATGGAGCGATCGATTCATAAAACCATTGATTCACTGGGCGATAACGTACTTTTTATTCAAAAGTGGCCATGGGTAATGGATGGTAACAGTCCGTGGTGGCAATATATTAAACGCCCGGAACCCAAACTTGATGAACTGGAAGAAATCCAAAGACGCAGCAATACTGTTGAGGCGTCTGCTTTTATGATCGGGGTAAACCGAACCATCAAATATCAATCAAAAAACATTGAAAATGCAACGATAATTGCGGCTACGCACGAATACGACAATGTAATGACATTTGACCTTAGGGATGGACGGTATTTTACGCCCATCGAGTCTTCAGGTGGAAAGGCTGTGGTTATTATTGGTGCCGATATTGCCGACGAATTATTCGAAAACATGGATCCCATCGGCAGAAATATAAAAATATTTGGCCGTAATATGGAAATAATCGGGGTGTTTGCCAAGGAAGGTGAAAATATTTTTGGAAATACTTCCGATAACCAAAGCCTGATTCCGTTGAATTTTGCCCGCACAGTTATTGATTTACGAAATATTTCCACAAATATTATTGTTAAAGGCAAACCAGGGGTAAGCAATGAAGAAATGCGGGATGAACTCACAGGAATCATACGCTCATTGCACAAATTAAAACCAGCCGTTGAAGACGATTTTGCCATTAATGAAACCGACATGATTTCAAAACAATTTGATAGTTTGTTCAGTGTGATTGCGGTGGTAGGTTGGATAATCGGAGGATTTTCATTACTTGTCGGAGGCTTCGGAATTGCCAATATCATGTTTGTTTCGGTAAAAGAAAGAACCAGCCAGATTGGAATTCAAAAATCACTGGGAGCGAAAAACTATTTTATACTGTTACAATTTTTATTTGAATCGGTGTTTTTGTCACTTTTGGGCGGAATTACGGGCCTCCTGATTATTTTATTATTGGTGGTTCTTGTAAATTCGCAGGGATTTGCATTTGAGTTGGTATTAACTTTCAATAATATTTTACTTGGAATTGGTGTAGCCGGATTAATTGGTTTGGTGTCTGGTTCGGTGCCGGCCCTTAATGCATCCAGATTAAACCCGGTTGAAGCCATGCGATCAACATTTTAATCCGCCTTTGCGATCGCCTACGGCGAATGGAAAATATTTGATTAATTCCACAGGTCGTGTCCCCGGCATTGATATCATTTATTCTCCTAAATTTATGTTTTATTTGTAAAAGATAAGACCATAAAATCGGTTGTATTCTTTATCTTTACGTACACAAAAAAATGTTATGGATAAACGCTGGGTCATAAAAAACAGGGGTGATCAGAACAAGATACAGAATCTGGCCAGCGTATTAAAGGTTAATGAAGACCTGGCAAACCTGCTGGTTCAAAGGGGAATTTATACCTACGAGCAAGCCAAGTATTTTTTCAGGCCGCAATTGGCCCATCTGCACGATCCTTTTTTAATGAAGGATATGGATAAGGCCGTTGAAAGAATTGAACAGGCACTGGCTAAAGATGAAAAGATATTGGTTTATGGCGATTATGATGTGGATGGCACCACCGCAGTAGCTTTGGTTTACACTTACCTTAAGTCATTTTATAAAAACATTGATTTTTATATTCCCGACAGATATTCTGAAGGCTATGGAATTTCAATACGGGGCATTGATTTTGCAAAAGAAAATGGATTTTCGCTGATCATTGCGCTGGATTGTGGAATAAAAGAGGTTGAAAAAGTTACTTATGCAAAAAGCAAGGATATTGATTTTGTCATTTGTGATCATCATCGTCCGGGAGATACGCTGCCACCGGCTGTTGCAATTTTAGATCCCAAAAGGTCGGATTGTCATTATCCCTTTGATGAGCTTTCTGGGTGTGGTGTTGGATTTAAACTTGTTCAGGGTTTTGAGTCCAAAAACAATGTATCATCACTCGATATTTTTGATTTGCTCGATTTGGTTGCCATCAGCATAGCTGCAGATATTGTTCCGGTTACCGGAGAAAACAGAACACTGGCTTATTATGGTTTAAAACAGTTAAATTCATTTCCACGACCGGGAGTTGAGGCTATTTTAAAATACAGTAATGTAAAAAAGCAAAGCGAAATAGATTCCGAACAATTTTTTACAAGGGAAATAACAATCAGTGATTTGGTTTTTTTGGTGGGACCCCGTATTAATGCAGCGGGCAGAATCAAAAATGCCAGAAATTCGGTGGAATTGCTGATTTCTGAAACGGAAGCTTATGCGAGTAAATTAGCCGAAAAAATTAATTCTTTAAATACCGAAAGAAGAAACCTGGATCATTCTGCCACCAGTCAGGCACTTGAAATGATAAATTCGAACCCGGAATTTCCAAATCTAAAAAGCACCATTGTATATTTTCCGGAATGGCACAAAGGCATCATTGGGATTGTAGCTTCAAGGTTAACAGAAAATTATTACAGGCCCACGATTGTTTTTACAAAATCGCACGGGCTGATCACAGGTTCGGCACGCTCCATAAAAAACTTTGATATTTACGATGCAATTGATCATTGCCAGGATTTACTGGAGCATTTTGGCGGGCATAAATATGCGGCGGGCCTTTCGCTAAAACCCAAAAACCTGGATGCATTTACCAAACGTTTTGAACAATATGTGAGTGAAAACATTACAGAAGATATGCTGGTTCCCGAAATTGAAATTGATGCTTTGTTAAACCTGAACAAAATTGATTCAAAGTTTTACCGGGTGTTAAAACAATTTGCCCCTTTCGGCCCCGGAAATATGTCGCCTGTTTTTAAAGCCGAAGAAGTTGTTGATGCCGGATTTTCGAAGGTTGTAGGTCAAAATCACCTGAAATTAAATATCATCCATCAATTAATATCAGGGCTACCCTATCCGGCCATTGCCTTTCAGCAAGCCGAACATTTTGAATATATCCGCAAAGGTATGCCATTTGATATTTGTTATCATCTCGAAGAAAATGAATGGAACGGAAACGTAAACCTCCAATTGAATATAAAGGATATCAAATTAAAATTTGAAAACGAGGCCGAAGAGAATTAAAAAACAATAAAAGCTTTCCCAATTAAAAACAATCCGAATAAAACCAATCCGATGCCGGCAACACGGTTTATCCACAACATAATTTTGGGAGTCAGAAAACCTTTTATTTTATAGGAAGCAAAACATTTTAAAATATCTGTTGATAAAACAGTTAGCAGGGTTGCTGAAAAAAAGACAAACATCGATTCAACATTGGCTTCATAATTTGCGGTCATACCAACCACAACCCCCATCCAAAATATCCACA
Source organism: uncultured Bacteroidales bacterium (assembly GCA_964399905.1). Taxonomy (GTDB): domain Bacteria; phylum Bacteroidota; class Bacteroidia; order Bacteroidales. The sequence continues at coordinate 4,276 of CAYNTB010000043.1, forward strand.
CAAAGGGGTTCGCAATATTCAGAAAAAATCCCTTCAGAATATAAGTGCCAAACCAGGGTGTTTTAATATTTTCTTCTTCGCTTTCTTCAAGTTGAACTTTTCGGGTATAAGTTACCAGGCCAAATATTATAAGCACAAGACCGCTTATAATACCAAATGCAAGATTGTTTTCAGGTTTTGAAATGATTTGGATGGCACCCAAAAAGCAAAGGGCAACCAATACCATATCACTTAAAAAAATTCCAATGGCCAACAATAGTCCTGATAAAAATCCGCGATGTATCGTTGTTTGGAGCAGGGCGAACAAAGCCGGACCAAAACCAAAAAATATGGCAAGAGTCAATCCTAAAATTATTCCTTCAATTAATGGCCCCATTTATTTGGATTGAGTAGATAAATATTCTTCCCATTCCCTGAGTTGATTTTCTTTCAAAACCCTTGGAAACTTGTTGGCTCCGCCTTCTTTGCCCCGGATTTTCATCCAGTTTTGAAACCTTTCAAGTGGATGAACTTCAACAAAAACATCCTTAATGGCTTCAATTCGCTCAACACGGTAGTCATCGTTCAATTTCTTAAGATAACCATCAATTTTGTTCCTGGCAACCTGGGGATCGATGGGATCGTTTGTCCCTAAAAACCATTTATGTGCAAATAAAGAACCATGGCGGATGCCCGAAACCGTAAACTCGTTGATTTCAACATTAAGCTCATCCTGCAACATTTTAATGGCCCGGTTCATATTTTCCTGTGAAAGGTGTTCACCGCAAATACTTAAAAAATGTTTTGTGCGGCCGGTTACCACAATTTCCTGATGTTCAAGTGAAGTAAATTTAATGGTATCGCCAATCAAGTATCGCCACGCTCCTGCACAGGTACTAAGTAACAGGGCATATACTTTTCCTTCTTCAACCTCATCAATGGTGAGTGCTTGTGGGTTATCCTTGATGTTGCCTTCATAATCAAAGTTTTGTTCGTTAAACGGAACAAATTCAAAAAACAAGCCACTATCTAAAATCATATGCATGCCCTTTGATCCGAGCCTGTTTTGATACGCAATATAACCCTCCGAAGCCAAATACGATTCGTTATAAAGCATGGGTTTCGAAAAAAGCTTATCCAGACTTTTTACATAGGGCTCAATTGAAACGCCGCTATGCACATATACTTTTAAATTGGGCCAAATATCGTGTATGGAGTTCAGTTTGTAATGCGCAATAATTTTTTCGAGGATGATTTGAATCCATGCAGGAACTCCTACAATAACGCCGATATCCCAATCTTTTGCTTTTTTAATGATTTCTTCAAGTTTGGTGCTCCAGTCATTTTCTTTCGATATTCGCTTGCCGGGTTTATAAAAATGCTGAAACCAAAATGGAATATTTCCGGCCTGGATTCCAGAAAGATCTCCTTCGTAATAGGTTCCGTTATAATTCAGGTGGGTACTACCGCCAATCATGAGCATTCCTTTCTGGTAAAATTCAATTGGAAAATCGAAATATACTGCAGATACCAATTGTCGGATACTTGACTTTCGGATGGCACGAATCATATCACCGGTAACCGGAATTTGTTTACTCGACGCTTCGGAAGTTCCGGAAGTTAGTGCGAAATATTTTATTCTTCCGGGCCAGCTCACATAAGCTTCGCCGTTTAATGCCCGATACCACCACCGACGAAACATGGAATTGTAATCATAAATCGGAACCTGCTGTTGATATGCATTGATAAAATCTTCCTTTTTGAGCATTTCATTAAATTTGTAATGCTCACCAAAAGCTGTGTGTTGCGCTTTTTTTAAAAGCCGGAGCAATACTTTTTTTTGTGAGGTATAAGCGTCGGTTTTGTTTTTAAAAGCATATGGAATATTGCGCAATTCGTATGCTTTTTTGATGATCGATCCCAGTATCGGCATATATGTTGTCTAAAAATTTACAGGTAAAATTATAAAAAATTACCATATTTTATACCTTAGCCGTACAATGGCCAAAATCATCAAAACAACTTTTCGTACAATCATCATCTTTTTAATATTAACGATGCTTGTATTTTTTTCCTTTGTATTGTATATCAGCCTGAACGATTATCAGCCGATTGATTTTATGTCGTTAACTCCAAATCAGGAGATTGCTTCTCAAATTGAAAAAGATACATGCTTCACAATTACAAGCTGGAATCTGGGTTACAACGGACTTGGAAAGGAAATGGATTTCTTTTACGATGGAGGAAAAAAAGTTCGGGCCGATAAACAATTAAGTATAAAATATCTCCGAAACAACCTGTTATTTATAGACAGCCTTAAGAATCTTGACTTTTGTTTTTTTCAGGAAGTTGATGTAAAATCGAAACGAAGCTATTATGTGGATCAGAAAACGGAAATTGAAGAATCGTTAACAGAGCATGCAGCTGTATTTGCAAAAAATTATTCTGTAAGCTGGGTGCCGGTTCCCGTTTTTAAACCACTTGGCAAGGTTGATGCAGGAATGATGACCTTTTCAAAATACACCCCTATTGAAAATACCCGATTTGCTTATCCAAATATTGCTTCATGGCCGGATAAGCTTTTTTTGCTTGACCGCTGTTTTATTTTGAACCGGTATTTATTACCCGGGAAAAAACACCTCGTACTTATCAACACACACAATTCTTATTATATTACAAATGATTCGTTAAGAAAAATGGAACTGAATGTTATTCGTGAGCGAATGCTGGAGGAATACAATCTTGGAAATTATGTGATTGCAGGCGGTGACTGGAATCGGCTACCTGCTGATTTTTATACAACTTTTAAGGGCAACATCCGGCAGGTACAGGCAACAATGCCAATGTTTGAAAAAGATTTTTTACCCCCTGAATGGATTTGGGTTTACGATTCGACCGCATTCACCAACCGGGAATTAAACACTTCTTTTGATCCCGATTTATCCAAACAATCCGTCATCGATTATTTTATCGTTTCACCCAATATAGAGGTGGTTGAAAATTACGTTTATCAATTGAATTTCGAAAATTCCGATCACAATCCGGTTTATATGAAATTTAAGCTAATGACTGCTTATCCTCATAAAACAAATCAGCAGTAATTCCATCAGCAAAAAGCTTTCCCTTATCCGACAGGGTTAGTATTCCATTTTTCAGTATTAATTTTTTTAAAGAAATATGTTTTTTAGCGGCAAGTATGCAGTGCTTTTTATATTCTTCACCAAAAGCAATTGCAATATGTTCAAGATTGCACCCCCACGAAGTTCGGATAGAAGTCATCACGTATTCATTAAATTTTTGGGCCGTCGATAATACCTCTTTTTCGTAAACGATGTTTTTAGGATTTTTCAGACTCAGATATTTACTTAAAGAAGCAAGGTTCCATTGCCTGGAAATTCCATTATAAGAATGGGCCGAGGGGCCGAGTCCCAAATAATTACCACCTAACCAATATAAACTGTTGTGTTTAGAGAAAAAACCCGCTTTGGCAAAATTTGATATTTCATAATGTATAAAATCATTTTCGCGGGTTTGTTTGATCAGTAATTTAAATTGTTTCACCATGGCAGCTTCGTTAATTCCTTCCAATTTGTTTTTGGAGATCATTAGCTGCAAGGGTGTTTTGGGTTCAACGGTTAATGCATATGCAGATAAATGAGGTATTTGAAAATCAAGGAAATACTTCAGGTTTTGTTTCCAATGTTCAATTGACAAGGTTGGAATTCCGTAAATCAAATCAATGGTCAGGTTTTGAAAACCACCCAATATTGCTGATTCAATGGCCCGATGTGCCTGACCAGAATCATGAACACGATGTAAATATTTTAAATCTTCATTAAAAAATGATTGTACGCCAATACTCAAACGGTTAATCCCGACATCAGCCAACTCACGACATTTGTCCAAATTTATATCATCCGGGTTTGCCTCCATGCTTATCTCGGCAGAAGGAGATATTTGATAAGAGTTAAAAAGTTGTTTGAGGATCATTTCAATTTCGTTGCCATTTAATAAGGTAGGCGTACCTCCCCCAAAATAAATGGTACTTACTTCTTCATTATTTAGATAAGCTTTCTGCATTGAAATTTCCCGCACAAGTGTCTTTAAAAATGCAGCCTTATTTGTTTGAGAAACGGTTGAGTAAAAATTGCAATAATAGCATTTTTGTTTACAAAACGGGAGGTGTATATAAATGCCGGCCATGATAAATTTCAATAGTAAGTGACAAAACTACTTATTTAAAATAATTCGAAAAGTTGTTCCGTGGCCAACCATTGAAGATTTTACGAAAATTTTTCCTTTATGATAATTTTTAATAATTCTTCTGGAAAGTGATAAGCCAAGCCCCCAACCCCTTTTTTTACTGGTAAATCCGGGGTTAAAAATGGTTTTAAAATTCGACATTGAGATTCCTTTTCCTGTATCTGAAATATCAATAATTACGAATTGTTTTTCTTCCTGAACATCAATGCGTATTTTTCCGGCACCGTTCATTGCATCGATGGCATTCTTGCATAAATTTTCGATAACCCAGCCAAAAAGGTTTTTATTGATGGGCACCATTATTACTTTATCGGCATCCTGATTAATGGTGTAAATGACTTTTTTAGAAGTGCGTTTATTCAAATAATCAACACTTTCGTAGATTGTATCAATGATGTTTTCGTTTTGAAGCTTGGTGGGTGAGCCGATTTTAGAAAATCGTTCGGTAATATTTTGTAAACGTTTTAGGTCTTTTTCAATTTCACCAACTGATTCATCCTCCACTCCTTTCATTTTTAATAGCTCAACCCAGGCCATCATTGATGACAGGGGAGTTCCCAGTTGATGTGCGGTTTCTTTCGACATACCTACCCAAACCTGATTTTGCTCCGATTTCCGTGCCGTGCTGAATAAAAGGTAGGCGATGATAAAAAACAAACCCACAATGGCAAATTGAACCAAAGGATAATAACGGATTTGTTTTAAAAGGTCAGAATCTTCGTAAAAAATATAAGTAGAGCCGCTGTTTGGTAGTTGCAAATGAATCGGTTCATTTTCAAGCAACATATGGGAAATTTTATCAGCAACAAAAACACTGTCCTGCATCAATAATGAATCAATATTTCCAAAAGCATACACATTTTTGTGAAAATCGTCGGTTACAATAACCGGAACAGAAACAGAATTCGTAACAACCTCAGAAAAAAAAGTTTCTATCAGGTCGTCCAATACGACGCGTAATTCGGTAAAAATTGTTGATTCTTTATAATAAAGAATATTGGCTTCGGTTGGAGAATAGTAATTATAAATGGGGTCGAAAACCGTGAACTCTTTTTTCAATTCACCCATTAAAAACAATACGCTGTCGGGATCAAAATCTATGTTTTTACTACCAATAATACTATCCCGGTCATTCGTTAATACAACAGGAATGGTTGAGTTATTAAATATGATATCAGAATAAAATGTAAGATCGCTCGATCTGCTTTCTGCCGAAATTCGCTTATAGGTTTCAGCAAGCAATTCGGCCCTTTTTTGTTCTTCGATCCTGATTTCTCCAAAAAAATCATCGGCATAATTTACAAGATCGGCCTTACGCTGAATTGCATTTGCCCAGATACTTACGTTGGCACGCTCACTTTCAGCAAATTTTATAACCAGGGTGTTTGTATACCAAAGTGAAGCCCCTACAATAAAAATTGCAGCAGCCAGCAGCAATAGTTTCCACCTTCGTTTTTTTTTGTAAATGTTCAATTTCGAGAAATTTTGACCAAAAATCAATATCTAAACGCAACCACAAGTTAATTATTCTTTTTGAGATGAAAATATAATTGTAACCTTTTAGCAAATCAATCTGTCTAATTATACAAGAAATACGATGTTGGTGCGCACCCACCAACAGATTAACTCACCTGAAGTTGCATTTATTGAGATAAGTGCAGAATACACATTCATCTAAAAAACAGGACAATGATACGACTTAAAAATATTCATAAAACATATATTACCGGAAGTAATAAATTGCATGTTCGCCAAATATGAATCCACATGCGGAAGCTTTTTGCAGAGCATTACGGCATGAGTGTTTGGGAAAAATGATTTTTATG
>CAYNTB010000044.1:0-10333 GCA_964399905.1 uncultured Bacteroidales bacterium
TGATTTTGCGGACAGAATTTAAAAATTCAGTGGTTATCTGCAATTGGTTGAAATTAATTGCAATAATTGAGACCAAGGGAAATTCGCTCATTTGAATAGCTTTATTAAAACAAATATAAAAATTTAATATGCCAAATGAAATTAAAACTTACAAACTCTTATTTATTCTTATTTTTGAAAAAAAATGTCATGGAAATATTTAAAAGGTCTTATCATATAAACCCGATTGATACCCAGGAAAGAATTAATGGAATCCTCAATCAGCAAATAAGTGAGGCAGAAAGGCAGGATTATTATCGTCAGATTTTGGGAATGATTGATTTAACTACCCTTGAAGGATCTGATAATAATGAAAGAATCATTCATCTATGTCGCCAGGCAAGAAATTTCCATGATATTACACGCAATGTTCCGGATGTAGCCGCAGTATGTGTTTATCCGCCTTTTGTGGCATTGGCCAAAGAGCAGCTCAATGGCACAAATATACAGGTAGCTTCTGTTGCCGGTGCATTTCCGAGTGGTCAATCGCCATTGGAAGTGAAATTGGCAGAAATTGAATTTGCGATCGGCCAAGGGGCAGATGAAATTGATATGGTTATTTCAAGGGGGAAATTTCTGGAAAAGGATTTTCAAACTGTGTTTAATGAAATTGTTGCCATCAAAAAACTTTGCAGTGATGTTCACTTGAAAGTTATTCTTGAAACAGGAGAATTACAATCGCTGGAAAATATTCGAAGAGCAAGCGATATAGCCATTGAAGCCGGTGCAGATTTTATCAAGACTTCGACGGGTAAAATTCAACCAGCCGCAACCACAGATGCTTTTATTATCATGTTGGATGCGATCAAAACACATTTTGAAACAACGGGTAAAAAAATTGGCATTAAACCGGCAGGTGGAATTTCAGAACCCGGGCAGGCCATTACTTATTATTTGCTGGTTAAAAATGTTTTAGGCGAAGATTGGCTAAATCCCGGCTTGTTCAGGTTTGGTGCCAGCAGACTTGCTACCAAGCTTCTCGATCAGATCAAATAAATTTAAACCACTTTCAGCGTTTACATCTTTCTGATTTTAACCTCAATTTCAGGATGATCCTTTAGCAGCTCCACTAAAAGATTTGGATCAGTGCCACGGTAATGGTAAGGATAAATTACTTTCGGCATAAAAAGCAGGGCGGCATCTTTAACCATTTCGGGGGTCATGGTGTATGGGATGTTCATCGGCAAAAATGCAATGTCAATGTTTTCTAAATTTGCCATTTCCGGTATATTTTCGGTGTCGCCGGCCACATAAATCCTTTTATCGCCAAAGGTAATAATGTAGCCGTTTCCTTCCCCTTTCGGGTGAAATGCCTGGCCGGACGGGCGCATGTGTTTGAGGTTATAAGCCGGTACCGCTTCAATGTGTATCCCGCTCATGTCAATAAATTCATTGTTTTTTAAAAATTTCCCTTTCGACAAAGTTTGATATGAAACTTCGTTTGAAACAAACTCAGTTTGGTCTGTGGCTATTAAATCAATGGTTTTCATATCCAGATGATCGCCATGACTATGGGTTATAATTATCATATCGGCTTTAGGGAAGCCATTAAAATCACTTCCGCTGCTAACCGAAGGGTCAACATATATTGTTTTTTGGTTAAAAGTGAAATAAATAGATGCATGACCGATAAATGTTATCGATAAATCTCCCTGACTGGTTTGAATGATATCTTTTTGTAAATCTGCCTGGGCATTGCCTGAAATGCTTATCATAGCTATACAAATTATGATGAGTCCGAACTTTTTCATTGAGTTAATATTTAATACATGATTTACACAAAAATAGTCAAATAAATGTTGTGAATAAAATGGAGGTCTAAATAGGTTTGTTTAGTATATCTTTATATTCATTCTTTTATTCATAAACCGAATGTTGTAATTTTGTGTAAAGAAACGCAATAAATCTGGCGGAATTCATAAATATCCTTAAACAAATGAAAAAGATCAAAGAATTTCTATTGATGAGTTTGGTCATCATGCTAACTTCCTTATCGTGCAATCCTGATGATGATCCTTTTGTAGATCCGGGGGATGACCGGGATCAATTTCTGGGTGCCTGGAGTGTGGATGAAACTTGTTTTAAAACAAATTACACCGTAACAATAACAAAAGATCCGGGGAATTCGGCACAGATATTATTGAAAAATTTTTGTAATCCGGGGCCAAATTACGGCCCGGCTGTTGGTTTGGTAGCCGGAAGCAAAATTTTTATTTCCAATCAGACGATTGGTGACGGATGGACAGTAAGTGCAAGCGGAACCCTTCAGAACCCTCATACAATTCTATGGACCTATACCCTGGTTATTGGTGCAAATTCGCTAAGTTGCACTTCTGAATTCAATAAATAAGTGAAATTTCTTAATTCTTTTTTTGCATGGCTTCCAGTCGAACAATTACACTGTCGAAGAGAGCCTTGAATTTAGGAAGATCCTCCTGATAAAATTTTAAGCTCTCATCGAATTGATCTTTTGTAACCTCGTGTTTTTCAAAAATATATGTATAATAATGAGGGGGCAATTTTTGAGTTTCTTTATTATTAATATTGCGTATATCTTTAAAATAAGTTTCGGATATTTGAACATCAACGAGGATGTCGATCATTTTTTGTTCCGAAATTATCTGGTCTTTTGGTTTTTGATCCGACTGTGAACAGGAAACAAGTAAAATAAGGGGTATAAAAAGTAATCTGATCTTCATGCTAATTGCCTATTTCTGACATAAATTTTATTCTCATCATGCGAATTTCTTCTTCGGTGTATTCATCCTCTCCAAGTTCCCGAATGGCGTCTTCAATGGAATCGGAAGAGGCATCTTCTCTGAAGTAATCAAATATTTCTTCCTGATGGTATTCATCAATATAATCTTCAATATAATAATTGATATCGATTTTGGTTCCGGAAGCAACAATATGCTCTATTTCTGTTAGTAATTCCGGAACTGTTAAGTTCTTTGCCAATGCAATATCTTCGAGGGGCAATTTACGATCAATATTTTGAATTATGTAAACTTTTAATCCGGATTTATTAACCACTGATTTGACCACCATATCGTTGGGCCGGATTATGTCATTCTCTTCAACATATTCCTTAATAAAATCAAGAAATGGTTGCCCGTACTTTTTGGCCTTCCCGGCTCCGACACCTGGTATTTGTTGCAACTCTTCCATTGTTATGGGGTATTGAATGGCCATATCTTCCAATGATGGATCCTGAAAAATAACAAAGGGTGGAAGGTTTTCCTTTTTAGATATGTTCTTACGAAGATCTTTTAACAATGAAAAGAGGGTTTTATCAGCACTGCTTGTTTTAGGGGTATTATTGCCAGCCAGAAATTCATCTTCTTCCGGGTTGTCGTAGTCATGATCCATGGTGAGCATGATGGAGCCTGGAGAATCAAGAAATTTCATTCCTTCTGCACTCACTTTCAATAATCCATAGTTGTCGATGTCCTTAAGGAGTAAGCGGGCAATCAGACTTTGGCGTATGACTGCATTCCAAAATTTTTCACTTTTTTCTTCACCCTTGCCAAACATTTCAAGCTTATTATGTTTGGATTGTTTAACTGTGGCGGTATTCTTCCCAACCAAAATATTAATGATGTGATTGGCTTTAAAAAGTTGCTTTACGGCTAAAACAGTTTCCAGCACCATATGGACATATTCCTGGCCTTCAAAACTTGTTTTGGGATGCAGGCAGTTGTCGCAGCTTTTACAATTATCTTCGGTATATACTTCCCCAAAATAATGCAGAAGCTGCTTTCTTCGGCAAACCGACGATTCGGCATAAGCAACCGTTTCAAAGAGCAATTGTTTGGCTATTTCCTGTTCGGCCACAGGTTTGCCCTTTACAAATTTTTCAAGTTTCTGGATGTCGTCATAGCTGTAAAAAGCGATACATTTTCCTTCACCATCGTCACGCCCACTTCGTCCTGTTTCCTGATAATAACCTTCCAGGCTTTTCGGAATATCATGATGTATAACAAAGCGTACGTCAGGTTTATCAATGCCCATGCCAAATGCTATGGTGGCTACAATTACATCTGCTTCTTCCATTAAGAACTTGTCCTGGTTTTGCCTGCGGGTGGTCGAATCAAGCCCGGCATGATAGGGCAGGGCTTTAATACCGTTTACCTGTAATGTTTCTGCTATTTCCTCAACCATTTTCCTGCTTAAACAATAGACGATCCCTGATTTACCGGAATTGTTCTTTATATACCTGATAATTTCTTTTTTAACATTTTTGTCCTTGGGTCTAACTTCATAATATAAATTAGGCCTGTTAAATGATGATTTGAAAATATTGGAAGACATCATCCCCAGATTTTTCTGGATATCCTGCTGGACCTTTGGTGTTGCTGTTGCGGTAAGTGCTATAACCGGAACTTTTTTTCCGATTTCTTCAATAATTGGCCTGAGTCTTCTGTATTCGGGCCTGAAATCATGTCCCCATTCTGAAATGCAATGCGCTTCATCGATGGCATAAAAAGCAATGTCAATACTTTTAAGAAATTCGATGTTTTCAGTTTTTGTTAAGGATTCGGGGGCAACATATAATAATTTGGTGCGCTTACTGGTGAGGTCAGCTTTAACCGTTGAAATTTCTGTTTTTGAAAGTGAAGAGTTCAGGAAATGTGCAATACCTTCTTCCGAACCAAAATTCCGGATAGAATCAACCTGGTTTTTCATTAAGGCAATAAGTGGGGATATTATGATAGCCGTGCCTTCACTCATGAGTGCCGGCAACTGATAACACATCGATTTTCCCCCGCCTGTCGGCATAATAACAAATGTGTCATGACCTGAGAGTACACTTTTTATAATTTCTTTCTGGTTGCCCTTAAAATTAGAAAAGCCAAAAAATTTTTTTAAAAAGTCATACAATATTTTATCATCAATCGCAGTCATGATCATTTAGCATCCACAGTTTGCATTATATTTGTAACTTTATTGTTAGTATGTAGACATTCATTTTTTACTAATTGGTAACGTGTCTCTTACAAATATAACATAAAAAATATTTTTTTGTATCATAAAATAAAATTTTAACAGCATTGAAAACAAAACAGGAAATTAAGCGATCAGCATTGGAAACTATTGAAACTGAATTGCAAGCAATTAATAACCTGAAAAAATACATTGATGATGATTTTGTGAGGGCGGTGGAATTGATCCATAATTCGAAGGGAAGGCTTATTCTGACAGGGATTGGGAAAAGTGCCCACATCGCTTCAAAAATAGTATCAACCTTAAATTCGACCGGAACCGCAGCAATTTTCATGCATGCAGCCGATGCAATTCATGGCGATCTGGGAATCATTAAAAACGACGACATTGTAATTTGTATTTCTAAAAGTGGAGAAACGCCTGAAATAAAAGTACTCGTTCCTTTATTAAAGAATATGGGCAATATGCTGGTCGCCATGGTTGGCAATAAAGATTCTTATTTGGCAAAACAGGCAGAATTAATACTTTGCACCTATGTTGAAAAAGAAGCCTGTCCGAATAACCTTGCGCCAACCGCAAGCACCACCAGCCAGCTGGTAATGGGTGATGCCCTTGCAGTTTGCCTGCTCGAGGCCAATGGGTTCACAGCCAGCGATTTTGCAAAATATCATCCGGGCGGGGCCCTGGGGAAGAAATTGTATTTGAGAGTGTCCGATCTTTATATTAATAACGAAAAACCACAGGTTTCAGAAGATACCGGAATTGATGAAGTCATACTTGAAATTTCATCGAAACGCCTAGGTGCAACCGCAGTGGTTAATGAAGATAAACTTGTGGGGATTATTACCGATGGCGATTTAAGGCGGATGTTACAACTGACGAATGATATCTCTCAGAAAAAAGCCAGGGATGTTATGTCTGTTAATCCCAGGGTTATAGAAGAAGATATGCTGGTTATTGATGCCCTTGATCTGATGCGTAAAAATAATATTACGCAGCTTATGGTTGCCGATCATATGGTGTATAAAGGAATTATTCATCTACACGATATCCTTAAAGAAGGGATACTGTGATCATTTAACCAATTTTAACGTTTTAAATTTAAAACATAATTATCCCAGATGTAACTTTGAGACGTTTTGAGATGTATTAAAAAACATAAATAATCCTGAATGGTTATTAAAAGATTTTCCCACAACATCATTGCAACAATCATCTTGATGTTATTTTTTGTAAATTCTGTAAATGCGCAGCTTACAAAATTAATGGGCAAAGTAATTGACGCGGAAACACAGGAGCCGATTCCCTTTGTAAATATTTACTTTAAGGGAAGCACCATCGGCACAATTTCTGATTTTAACGGTGAATACGCCATTGAAACCATGAATGCCGGCGATTCCCTTACGTCTTCCGTTATTGGTTATTTTCCGCAAACCAAACCTATTGATAAATTCCGCTTTCAGCTTGTCGATTTTGAATTAATCCCCAATAGCTATTCGTTGGAAGAAGTAGTTATTTTACCGGGCGAAAACCCCGCTGAAGTTATATTGCGTAAGGTAATTGAGGCAAAAGAACAAAATAACCTGAAAAATTTTGATTTTTATCAGTACGAAGTCTATAATAAAATACAATTTGACGCTAATAACCTGAGTGAAAAATTCAGGAACCGGAAAATTCTACAGCCTTTTAGCTTTATCTTTAATCATATCGATACTTCAACCGTTAATGGGAAAGCCTTTCTTCCTGTTTTCTTAACCGAAACACTTTCGGATGTTTATTATCGGAAAACCCCAAGGACAAAAAAAGAAATAATTAAAGCTTCAAAGGTTTCGGGTTTCGAAAATGAAAGCTTTTCTCAGCTGATGGGTGATATTTATCAGAATGTAAATATTTACGATAATCACATCGAATTATTCGAAAAGAATTTCGTGAGCCCCATTGCCAATTTTGGACTTTCATATTATAAATATTATTTGGTTGATAGCAGTTATATGGATAATCAATGGTGCTATCAACTCATGTTTAAACCGCGACGAAAACAGGAACTTACTTTTACGGGAAATATTTGGATTCATGATACAACTTTCGCGGTTAAAAAAGTGGACATGAGAATTGTGGATGATGCCAACATAAATTTTATTAATGCACTTGATATCAGGCAGGATTATCAATTATTGGATGGAAAATACTGGATGGTAACAAAGGATTATATGATTGCAGATTTCAACCTTATTGAAAATTCGAAACGAACACTGGGCTTTTATGGACATCGTTCCACTTCCTATGATAAATTTGTATTTAACAAAGAGGCCGATAAGGAGATTTACGGCATCCCTGCCAATATCATGCTTTCAGATACCGCGTTGGCTGTAAAGGATGAATTCTGGGATTTGGCCAGGCATGATACACTCACCATAAAAGAACAAGCGATCTATTCAATGATCGATTCGGTAAAAAATGTGCCGGTTTTTAAAACCTATGTCGACATTGTGTATGCCATAACAAATGGCTATTATATTGATGGGATGGTTGAAATTGGCCCCTATTATAAAATGTTGAGTTTTAATCAGCGCGAAGGCGCAAGGTTTAGATTTGGCGGGCGAACCAGTAATAAATTTAGTACAAAGTTAATGCTCAGTGCTTATTTTGCCTACGGTAATATTGATGAAAAATTTAAATATGGCGGAGGTTTCATGAAAATGATTTCAAAAAACCCCAGAAGGTCCTACGGATTGGATTTTAAATACGATACCGAACAACTTGGGCAAAGTCAGAACGCATATAGCGAGGATAATTTTTTTAATTCTTTCATGAATAAAAATGCCATTAATAAGTTATCGATGGTAAGGGAATACCGTGGCTATTATGAGCATGAATGGTTCAGCGGGTTTTCCAACTCTTTCACCTTTACCCAACGTGAAGTGTTTCCGATTCAGGGCGAAAGCTTTACACTCACAGAAGGGAACAACACTTTTCAGATTCCATCTATTCGTACCAGTGAGGCAGAGATATCATTGCGTTTTGCATACAACGAAAAATTTTTAATGGGCGAATTTGAAAGGGTCAGCCTGGGAACAAACTATCCGGTTTTACAACTCAGCTATGGGTATGGCATTCCAAACCTGATCAATAGCGATTATAGTTATCATCGATTGCAAACCCGGCTACACCAATGGTTTAATATTGGAACCCTGGGTTGGTCAAAATATATTATTGAGGCGGGCAAAGTGTGGGGGAAATTACCCTATCCTTTACTTAAAATCCATGAAGGGAATGAAACATTTATGTATGATGAGTTATCTTATAACCTCATGAATTACTACGAATTTGTGAGTGACCAATACATAAGTGTGAACTATATACATCATTTTGATGGATTGTTTTTTAACCGTTTACCCTTGTTCAGAAAATTAAAATGGCGCGAGGTTGCTTTTGTAAAAGGCGTGATGGGAACTTTAAGCGACCAAAACAAAACATACTCAAGTTTCCCAGCAGTAACACATACACTTGAAAAACCATATTGGGAAGCCGGCCTGGGTGTGGAAAATATTTTTAAGGTTTTAAGGGTGGATGCAATTTGGCGATTATCACATCTGGATAATGAGAATATAAATAAGTTTGGAATATTCTTTTCCTTCCAGTTTGTGTTTTAAAATATATCCTTAATTTTGAATCGAATTTATGATCCTATACACAGAAAATATCGTCAAAAAATACAGAAAAAGATCTGTAGTAAATAATGTTTCTATCAAGGTTGAACAAGGTGAAATTGTTGGCCTCCTGGGCCCTAATGGTGCCGGTAAAACCACTTCTTTTTATATTATTGTTGGTTTAATCAAACCATTGTCAGGAAAGGTTTTTCTGGAGAATACGGAAATTACGAACGAACCCATGTACAAACGTTCTCAGCTTGGAATAGGTTACCTTGCACAGGAAGCTTCCGTTTTCAGGCATTTAAGTGTTGAGGACAATTTGAAAGCCGTACTCGAATTTTCAAAATTCAGTAAGGAAGAACAAAAAGATAGACTGGAGTCGCTGCTAATTGAATTTGGGCTGGAGCATATTCGCAAAAGTAAAGGAATAACTTTGTCAGGTGGTGAACGAAGAAGGACTGAAATAGCGCGTGCACTAGCTGCCGACCCTAAATTTGTTTTGCTGGATGAACCTTTTGCCGGGGTCGACCCGATCGCGGTTGAAGATATCCAAAACATTGTTACTAAACTTAAGGATAAAAATATCGGAGTTTTAATTACCGATCACAATGTTCATGAAACCCTAAGCATCACCGACCGCTCATATTTACTTTTCGAAGGATCTATTCTGAAAGCCGGGACCTCTGAAGAATTAGCCCGTGACGAGCATGTTAGAAAAGTTTATCTCGGACAGAATTTTGAATTAAGAAGATAAATTGCTCCTGGAACTTTATTTAGTATTCACAGTGGAGATCAGAACATAAAGCAACAATATTATTGGGATCGCACTCACCTGAAAAACAATGAGCAGTATGATTGAAATAAAAAGTAAAATGAACCTGCTTTTGTTTCCATTCCACAATAAATTTTTAAATTTTAAAGAAAGCAAGGGAAGTTCCGCCACCTGAAGTACACAAAGCAATAGTGTGAGACACAATAAAAATATACTGTTGGATGTAAGTTCAACCATCCAGCTTATGGGGCTCAATATATCTTGGTTCATTAAGGCTAATGAGGCAACCATCAATGCGTTAGCCGGTGTGGGTAAGCCGATAAACTCACCTTCCTGACGGGGGTCGATATTGAATTTGGCAAGGCGCCATGCTGAAAATAAGGGGAGAAAAAATGCAATCAGCGCAAGTAAATTGATTTTGGCAATATAGATTTCGGGCAGGGGATGGCTCGATTTAAGTAGTACAAACATTATAAATCCGGGAGCAAGACCAAAAGATACCAGGTCGGCCAGTGAGTCTAATTGTTTCCCGAGTTCACTGCTTACTTTTAATAATCTGGCCAGCGCGCCATCCATAAAATCAAGAATAGCAGCAATAAAAATAAAGAAAACCGCCCAGCTTAATGATCCGGAAGTTGTTGCGTAAATGGCAAAAATTCCCGAAAGGAGGTTCAGAGAAGTAAGGTAATTTGGAATGTTTTTTTTCATCGGTTGAATCTTATCCAACTTCACTGATTTTCATTAATTTATCATAATCAAGAATCTCAACATTTTTCCCACTTACCCTGATCATTTTTTCATCTTTAAAATCTTTCATAATCCTGATCACACTTTCTGTTGACATGCTTGTTAGCTCTCCCAGGTCATTTCTTGAAAGCGGCAAGTTAAATTCAGATGCTTTGAAAATACGTTTCGAGAGGCATAA
>CAYNTB010000045.1:0-10209 GCA_964399905.1 uncultured Bacteroidales bacterium
CTTCACCAACAATACGGGCTGATTTTTTATAGGGTTTGTTGTAGGTTAAACCCAAGCCCGACATGCCATACAAAACCCTGCGATGAACTGGTTTTAGTCCATCCCGCACATCAGGTAAAGCCCTCGAAACGATTACCGACATGCTTGCGGGCACTATTTGGGTTTACAAGCAAATCCAGACCGATTCCAATTGCCTGTTGAATTGTATACAAAACACTGTTAATGATAAACTTATCACTAATATTGATATCAATATCTCCATTCTTAATTCTTCTAAAAATAGAATCAAGTTTTTCAATCTTATTTGAAAGTTCTAATGCATCCTCAATAAATAAAATACGGTTAACAGGCCTGGTATATTTTATAGTACCTGCAATATTTGATGAAAAAAGTTTGTAATCATTTTTAATCTGAAATTTATTGATAACATTAGGAAGGTAATTCAGCACCTGTATTGCAACTTCTTTAAATTCGGTGAAAGTTTCCTTTTTCTCCTGTAAAACTTTATCTAAAGACATTTCTATTGTTTACCCAAAAATAATAAATTATCTCAATCCTTTTACTTTGGGGATTCCGGCTATGAAATCTTTTAAATAATAAGGTTCAAAATAAGCTACATTTTCAAATTTTTGATTTGCAAATTTTTGGTTTGCCATTTTAATCATGTGCCTGGCCGAAATTCGAAAATCGTCCAAAAACCTGGCGTTTTCATTCGATGCTAACACATTTTTACATTTAAGGGCTCCATCTCCCCCAAAAAACAGGAGGTGATTTTTTAATAATTCTGCGAAAGAATCCTGGTCAATTATTTTTGCAGAGGTAGGCTTTATTTCATTGTTATCCTGATCGTAAATGGCCGTATAAACTTCCATTCTTCGGGCATCAATCATCGGGCAAAACAGCGAATTTCCGTTCTTAACTTCATTCATCCCGATCATCCCTTCAGCCATACTTTTAAGTGTATTAACCGATATTAATGGTTTATCCAGGGCATAGCACAATCCTTTGGCCGAAGATACACCGATGCGCAATCCGGTATAGGAACCGGGGCCCTTACTCACAACAATGGCATCCAGTTCAGATAACTTTATGTTTGCATTGGTTAAAGTTTCGTGAATAAAAGATGTAAGAAGTGCAGAATGTGAATTTGCTGAATCACTTTCTTTGATTGATACCAGCTCTGTTCCATCGCTGACTGCAACGGAACAAATCCGGGTTGCTGTTTCAAGTAATAATAATTTAGCCATGCTGTTATAAAAGAAGAGACGCTATCAGGCGTCTCTTTATTTTTAATCGGTTGTTGTAAACAGATCCTCTTTGGGAACTTTCTTAACCTCATCGCCATTTTTAAGCGTTTTTGACACGGCGCGATAAGGTGCAACTATAATTTCATCTCCTTCTTTTAAGCCATCCAGTATTTGGATATAAGTATTATTTTGAATCCCGGTTGTAACTTTTTGCATTTTGGCAATTCCTTCAGCTTCAACATATATGAAAACATATTCAATCACCTCTTCATCGACTTTTACTTCGTTTTGTTCATCAGCATTATCACTCACAACAACATCCTTTACAATTCCGCTTGTATCCGAACGGGTTGTAACTGCCTGAATAGGGAGTGTGAAAATACCAATAGCTGTTTCGGTTTGAATATCGACAGTTGCCGACATTCCCGGACGGAACGGTGAATAATTGGGGTTGGCTTCGGTAATATATTCTGAATAAGAATCACGTAAAATTCTGATTTTAACCTCAAAATTGGTAACCTGATCGGCACTGACCCCGGTTATATTTGCAGAAGTTGCAATTTCTGTCACGATGCCTTTAAATTTTTTGTTCAGGTAGGCATCAACTTCGATGAGACAAGTATCAAACAAACTTACCCTGACAATATCATTTTCATTGACCTCCACATTTACTTCCATATTCTGCAAATTGGCAATTCGCATAATTTCGGTTCCTGATGAAAACTGGGAGGCACCGGTAACACGTTCCCCTTTTTCGACATTTAACTTTGAAACAGTTCCATCGTTTGGTGCATAAATACTTGTCCTGTTGAGGTTTTCGCGTGCTTCCTTTAAAGAAGCATTAGCACTTCCGACTGAGAATTCTGCAGCTTTCAGGCTTTCCCGTGCAGCTTCAACCTCAGCTTCTGCTACCTTAAAAGAGGCCATAGAAGCATCAAAGTCGGCTTTTGAAACTACATTTTGATCAAATAATGTTTTATTTCGTTCGTAGTTAAGTTTCGAATTGGTAAACTGAGCTTCAACCTGAGCAAGCCTTGCCTTGGCGTTTGCCTGGTTTGCCTTTTGTGTATTTAAGGCCGCTTCCATTCGTTCGTAATTTGAAACATAAATTTCAGGATCAATTTTTGCTAATAAATCTCCCTCTTTAACTTCATCTCCTTCTTTTACATAAAGTTCAACTACTTCACCAGAAATGTAAGGGCTGATGGCCACATCAACTTCAGGTTGAATTTTTCCATTTGCCGAAACAGTTTCGATAATGGTTCTTTTTGTAACAAGTTCTGTACTTACTTTGATACCACTTGACGACTTTTTCTTATTAATTGCAAACACGATCAAAACGATAACCAATGGAATTCCGATCCAGAGGAGGTACTTTTTGGTATTTGATTTTTTTTGTTTCATTTATCAAAAATATTTCAATGGTTTAATTTTCTGCGGGTCACAAAATTACAAAATTTATTATGACCGAGCCGAAATTATTTAAAGGAAAAAGCCCTGCAAGAGGGCTCATTCATATTTTATATATTTAGAATAGAGATTAATTTTCATCCAGAGTAATGGGGTTGCCCATATAAAAGTCCAGAATTTTTGATTTAAATATATAGTCGTACTTAGCAGCCAACAAATCAGATTCGGATCGGGCAAGCTGCATTTTGGACATATTGTAATTAAGCGAGTTTTCGATGCCTACATTAAATTTTTGCTCCATATATTTAAAGGCTTCCTGAAAGGATGCGACTGATTTGATGCTTGCCGCATATGTTTTATAGGCTGCAATTGCATCTGAGAAAGCCTGTTCAATATTTTTCCGAACTGTATTTTTGGTAAGCTGAAGATCATATTCGGCAGTTTTTTCCTGAATTTTTGCGCGCGTAATATTTGAAGAAACAGAAAAGCCGTTAAAAATAGGGATATTCAGAGAAAACTGGAGATATTTGCTCTGGTTATCTTTGTATTGATCTTTAAACGGTTTTATGCCTAAATCGGTCCAGGGAGTTGTAGCCTGATTATAGATATGAATCTGGTCGTAATAATTTGTTCGCCATCCCATAAAAGCAGAAATTTGCGGACTTCTGGCACCTCTGGCAATGGCCAGACCCTTGCTTGCACTTTTATATCTTAATTCGGCACTTTTGATTTGAGGCAGGTGAAGTACGGAATATCCGAATATTTGTTCGGTGGGCAAAAAATTAATGTCCTTTGTAATTTCAAGTTGAGGTTTTTCTATTCTGAAATCTTCACTTGCAGGTAATTCCAATAATTGCATCAGATCAAGGTAGGCCAGGTTCAGCCGATTTTCAGCATTGATCAGTGTAACTTCTTCAGAAGCATATTGCGATTGTATTTCCAAGAGATTTCCTTTGGGCAGGGTTCCTGCATCAACCAATTTTTGCGTATTCCTGATTTGTTGTTCAGTTACATCCAGTTGAACCCGTGACTTATCAACCAATTCCATACTGAACAATACATTCAGGTATGCCTGGGCCAACATTAATGAGATATCATCCCTCATTTTGTCCGAATCGTATTTACTTGCCAGGTAATTGTATTGATTTTGTTTAATGGTATTAAACTTCTGAAACCCGTTAAATAACGTAACACCCGACTGAAGACTAAAAGATGCACTTTCCGTATTTGTATTTACATACTCAAATTCACCATTGTCAGTCCGTCCGCTGCTAAATGTATAATTGGTACTCCCATTAATGGATGGAAGAACATTTAATTTTGATTGCAACAATGATGTCTTGTTGATATCAGCCGTCAATTCACTTTTCTTTATTTGAATGTTATTGTCGAGTGCATACTCAATACAATCGCGAAGTGTCCAGATTTTTTGTGAAAAAATAGTTCCGCTAATCGCCACAATGAATAAACCGATCATGATCAATCTCATGTTTTCCTTGATCCGTTTCAATGCATTATTTTGTCTCATTTTTCTATATTTTATTATTGGTGAACAAAAGTAACTAAAAATATGCCACAATTTTAAATTGATGATTATCAAATTATTATTTATGGCTGTTTGTTAATTTGACGTCAAGAGTGTTCGTATAGTTACAGTTGATGTACGCTTTTGAACAGAATGAATCATTGATAAAAAATTAATTGGCAGAAATACAAGAAATTAGAAAGATGCTTATGGAATAAGTACAAAGGATTCTCTTCTTCATTTTCTTTCGGCTGAAAAAGAATTAATTGATCCATTCAATTTGAAGAGAATAAATTTGCCTTGAAAAAAATATTTATTTTTAAAATCAAAAAATTTATACGATGAAATATTATTTGAGTAAAATTCTTCAGTGCAATTTCGAAGAAGCCATTGAAAGGGTTACAATTTTATTAAAAGAAGTTGGGTTCGGTGTTTTAACCGAAATAGATGTAAAATCAACCTTTAAACAAAAAATTGATGTGGATTTTAAAAAATACACCATTTTGGGTGCTTGTAATCCGCATTTTGCATATCATGCCTTACAGGCCGAAGACAAATTGGGAGTAATGCTTCCGTGCAATGTTGTTGTTATTGAGCAAGATTCCGGAATAGAAATATGTGCCGTTGATCCCCGATCAATGATGGGACAATTGGGGAATAAAGAATTAATTAAAATTTCGGATCAGGTTACTGATAAACTGCAAAGTGTTTTTAAAAAACTTTAACCTTCTTTTATTTTGGTTAAAAACTGTTAAATTTTTAATCCCCAATAACAGTTTCTATCAATTCTGATAACTTTGCCATGCAAAAATCAATCGGATGCAGCAGAAAATCATTATTTGTTTTATAACTCTCTACCTGGGTTTCATTTCTTGTCAACCAAAAACTGAAAAAATTGTTGAAATTCCGCAAATTTCAGAAAAGATTTTTCTGGATTTGGAGCGGATGACCATCGACAAAAAGTCGGAATGGCTGCACGATATTTTTGAAAACCTGCATAAAAGGAATGGATTTTCAGGCTCGGTCCTTTATGTTGAAAAAGGAAGGGCCGTATATAAAGAGGCGTTTGGTTATGCCGATATTGGGAAGAAAACATTACTTTCAACCCATTCTGCTTATCAGCTGGCTTCAGTTTCAAAAATGTTTACCGCCACATCGGTTTTAATTTTAAAAGAAAAAAATCTGCTGGATCTGGATACAGATATAAGAACCTATTTGCCCGAATTTCCATACGAAGGAATTACCACCCGTTTGCTTCTAAATCATCGTTCGGGTTTATCGAGGTATATGACTCTGGCGCACGAACAATGGAAAGATAAAACAAAACCCCTGACAAACGACGACATGTTAAAGCTTTTTGTTGAACATAAGCCGGCACCTTATTTTAAACCGAACAATGGTTTTCATTACTGCAATACCAATTATGCTCTTTTGGCCTGTATCGTTGAAAGAATCAGTCATTCTTCTTTCGATGAATTTGTGAAACAGAATATTTTTATGCCGCTCAAAATGGACAGCAGTTTTATTTATCATATGAACGGACAAGATGAAGTTTCACCTTACATTTTGGAAGGGGTTCCGGGATACCGCTATAGCGGATGGCGGCCGATCAAACAAAGAAATGAATATTTAAACGGTGTAATGGGCGATAAAGGAGTGTATACAACTGTAGAGGACCTGTACAAATTTGATCAGGCATTATATCATCAAAGCCTCTTAAAAGACAGTACCCTTAAATTGGCTTATGAACCGGGAAGTCCAAATTCAAGAAAAAGAATGGATAATTATGGATTTGGCTGGCGAATCAGAAGCGGACGCGAAAATACTGTTTATCATTTTGGCTGGTGGAAAGGCTTCAGGGCTTTTTATATTCGTGATATGGCCCAGCAAAAATCGATTATTATTTTGAGCAATCGCGCCAAAGGACCTGGATCGTCTGGATTATGGGACATTTTAGATAATCACGATTTTGAGTTGGGGGAATTTGAATTTATAGCCCCGCCACCATCCTAGGTATTCACAATTAATTTGAATCCAACACCATGAACATTTAAAAGTTCTACATTGGGGTCGGCTTTCAAATATTTTCTAAGCTTCGTTACATATACATCCATGCTACGGGCATTAAAATAACTATCGTCGTACCAAATCCTGTTTAAGGCTTCGCTCCTGTCAAGTACCTGATTTAAATTTTCGCATAATAATTTTAATAACTCGGCTTCTTTGGAAGTTAGTTTTTGATCCGTTTCATCAATTGTTAAAATTTGTCGGTTATAATCGAAAACAAACTGCCCCAACTGGTAGATATTGTTTTTCCCTCCGATACTATTGTTTTGGCTTGATCTTCTGAGTATGGCTTTTAACCGCATCAATAATTCTTCCATGCTGAAAGGTTTACTGATATAGTCATCTGCGCCAATTTCAAAACCTTTAATTTTATCTTCCTGTAATGTTTTGGCAGTTAGAAAAAGAATCGGGATATTTTTATTTATTTTACGAATATCGGCTGCAAGTGTAAATCCATCTTTGATGGGCATCATTACATCGAGTATACAAATATTGTAATCACCCGTTTGAAATTTGTTAAATGCCTCTTCGCCATTCACGGATAAATCCGTCGGGTATCCCTTGGCAATCAAGTATGATTGCAGGATTGTACCTAGATTCTTATCATCTTCGGCCAATAATACTTTTTCTTGTTCCATGCTTTAATTATTTTGATCACCAAAAGGTAAAAACACACTAAATGTAGTTCCTTTTTTTAGTTCACTTGTCAATTTTATATTGCCTTTGTGTTTTTCGATGACTGCTTTCACATAGCTTAACCCTAATCCAAAACCTTTAAAATTATGAACATTCCCCGTCGGCACCCGGTAAAGCTTATCAAAAATCTTTCGTTGATTTGCCTTGCTTATTCCAATTCCATTGTCCTGGATCTCAATCGTGATCCCGGATTCTGATTCTGTTGTTGAAATTAATATTTCCGGTTTTTCGATGGTATATTTCATTGCATTATCAAGCAAATTTAGTACCACATTGGTAATATGCATCCGATCCACTTTCAGTTTTACATTTTCTGCTTTTAGGTCGGTAT
The DNA here is from genome assembly GCA_964399905.1 of uncultured Bacteroidales bacterium. Taxonomy (GTDB): domain Bacteria; phylum Bacteroidota; class Bacteroidia; order Bacteroidales. The sequence goes on from CAYNTB010000045.1 coordinate 7,277, forward strand.
AAATTTTGCCACCCTTTTTTTCAATCTGGATTTGTATCTTATTGATATCGTCACGTATAATTTCATGAATATCAACCCATTCCTTTTTTAGGTTCAGTTTTCCTTTATCAATAATAGCCTTTTGCAATATTTTTTCGGCCATTATTTTTAAGCGTGTATTTTCATCATCAATAATGCCAATATAGTTGTTGTAAACATCCTCTGTTTTCTTTATGTCTCTGTCTTTCAATGCTTCACAAACCAATGCTATTGTAGAAATGGGAGTTTTAAATTCATGGGTCATATTGTTAATAAAATCATTTTTCATGACCGACAATTTTTTCTGTTTAAAAATGGTACTTATCGAAGTATAAAATGATACGATAATGATGAGAATAAGTACGGTTGAAACCACTAACAGTACCCACATTTTACTGATCAGGAATCGCTGTTCAAAAGGGAAATATATAATTAAAAAATCGGGATTTCCCTGAATATCACTCGGGAACAAGGCAAAATGGAAACTTTCCTTACCCAAAAGATTGGTTGGATACATTCCGGTTTTTTGAATTACCATTTGATTTCTGACCGGACTATAAATTCCATATTCATATTGTGTAGTGATTCCAAGCTTGGTTAATTCAAGGTTAACAAGCGAATCCAATAGGGGTTCATTAATTCTTTTTTCGATGGGCTGTTTTTTAGTCAGATTAAACATACTTCCCATATTTTGCAAACGGGTTATTGACTTTTTATTAAAGCGGTCATAATCGCCTATGGTTTTTATATTGGCTAGTTCTTTCAGGAATTCCTGACTTATCGAGTCCTGGTAACGCCGATAGGAAGGAAGGTTGGGAAAAATAGCCATTTGGTTTTGGTACTTATTGACCATTTCAATTTTTTCGAGCCGGAGCACAACATTTGATATAGCCTGGTTTACATTTCTTACAAAACCGGCTTGCTTAACCATAACCGCGTTCCGTATCCAATAAACCTGAATGCTCATCAGCCCCAATAATGCCACCGACATTAATACAATTACCAGTATGATTAATTTTTTATTCATGATGCAAATGTATGCTTTGATCTCAATGGTTTACAGCCCTTTAACATTTTTTAACGTTTGTTATACTTCGTTAACAATCGGGCTTCGAAAACCGTTATATTTTTGTTGAGTAGTTTTTTAGTCTTAACATTTAACAATGTAATAATTATAGATAAAAAGGTTAATAAACAAATTTGGTTTTCGTTTCATAGGTAAAAAACAGCTCTCCAACGGGCTGTTTTTTTTATGCATGTTTAGGAATTGTAAATGCCAACATAATACTTACTTTTGTATATAAACAAATCAAAACCACCATGAAAATTGATTGTAAAAATGCACTAAATTTTGTGAATCCCGATGATCTTCATAAACATACAGATCGAATTGAAACCATTTATAATCAACTATTGTCGAAACAAGGAAAGGGCAGCGACTTTTTAGGCTGGATTGATCTCCCGGATCAAATTAATACCAATCTGATCGAAAACATCATTAATGATGCTCAACATATAAAAACGAATTCGAAAATCTTTGTTGTTATCGGAATTGGTGGTTCTTATTTGGGTGCACGTGCAATAATCGATGCGCTGAATCATCACTTTATACAATTGAAACATAAATCAGAATTCCCGTTGATAATTTATGCCGGTCATAATATTAGCGAAGATTATATGAGTGATTTGTTGGAAATTCTTGATAAAGAAGATTATTCGATGGCTGTAATTTCTAAATCAGGTACCACCACAGAACCGGCCATAGCATTCAGGATTTTAAAAGCACATTTGGAAAAAAAATATAGCAAAGCAGATGCCCGAAAACGAATCTTTGCCATCACCGACAGTCAAAAGGGTGCATTAAAAGATTTGGCAATAAAAGAGGGCTATAAAACCTATGATATTCCCGATGACGTGGGTGGAAGGTACTCTGTCTTAACCCCGGTGGGATTGTTACCGATAGCCGCAGCCGGTCATCGTATAAAGGATTTTATCGCCGGTGCACGATCCATGAAAAACCTTATTTTGACGAATGCACATTCATTTGAAAAAAACCCTGCAAGCCAATATGCTGTTATTCGGAATTTACTTTATCAAAAAGGCTTCACGAATGAAATAATGGTTAATTACGAACCCCGCTTGTTCTATTTTACCGAATGGTGGAAACAATTGTATGGTGAAAGCGAAGGCAAAGAAAATAAAGGGATTTTTCCGGCAGGTGTTGGTTTTACAACTGATTTGCATTCGATGGGGCAGTATATACAGGAAGGGCGGCGTAATCTGTTCGAAACTGTAATTTCGGTTGAACATTCAAATTCAGAACTTAAAATCCCGAAAGACGAAGCTGACCTGGATAAATTAAATTATTTAAGCGGCAGCCGGATATCGGAAGTTAACCATATGGCCGAAATTGGTACAACGCTGGCACATCTTGATGGAGGCGTACCAAACATTCAAATTAAAATTCCTGAAATCTCTGAATTCGTTTTGGGACAATTGGTTTATTTCTTTGAATTTGCATGCGCCATAAGTGGTAATATCCTGGAAGTTAACCCATTTGATCAGCCAGGGGTTGAAGCATACAAAAAAAATATGTTCGCCTTGCTTGGTAAAGCCGGATTTGAAAAAGAAACAATTGAGATTCGAAAAAGGATGTAGGTGTTTACCTTGTAATTAATAAATTGAATTTACTTTATCAGCCTCAACAGAGTTCGTAAAATTTACCTACTTTTACATCCCTTAAAATAGATTATGCCACCAAAGCCTTTGCTAAAGGGATATGCCTTTGCACTACTGGCCACTGTTGCCGGATCAACTGTTTACATTTTCAGTAAGGCAGCTTTGAATGAGGTAAGTTTACCCCAATTCGGATTTTACTGGTTTTCGATGGCCATTCTCTGGAATGTACTCTTCAC